>JAFQLN010000173.1 GCA_017414585.1 Clostridia bacterium
CCAGCGACGGGCTGACCTGAGTGGGACGGAATTAAAGTTTTTGCGGGGGAAACTTTTTTGAAAAAAAGATTTCCCCCGCGCCCCCTTCAAAAAACTTTATACTGGGTAAAAAATAAAAGTATGTGCAAATTTGACATTCAGTTTGCACATACTTTTGTTTTTGCAGAAGTAACGGGCGTGCCGTAAATTACACTTTTCAACGTAAATGCGGCACGCCCATTATCATGTTTTTCCAGCATAAAAGTTTTTGAGGAGGGGTACGGGGAGGAACTTTTTTCAAAAAGTTTCTCCCCGCCAAAACAGTCCTTATTTCTTGTCAGCCCAGCCCATGACGTTCTTGCAGAACACTTCAAGAAGCTGTGCGAGTTCGCTGCGCTTTGCATCGCCGGTAGGATCAATGCGGCTACCGGTGGTGTAAATGAGGAAGTCATTCTTCTGCGCATACTTGACTGCGTCTGCCGCCCAGTCAGCAACAGAGCTGCGGTCGAACATGGTCAGCGTCGTGCCTGCGATATCCGGAGCGAGATTTTCTACAAACACAGCGTAGCGGTACATCAGAACGTACATCTGCTGGTGCGTGATGTAGTCCTGCGGACCGAATCTGCCGTCGCCGTAGCCTTCGATCAGTCCGTTTTCCGTTGCCCACTTGATGTAGGGAACAGCGTATGCAATGCTTGCGTCAGAGTAGCTTACGTCCGTGAAGTCGGACTTGGTGCCGTATCTTGCCTTAGCGGTCGCGTCGGTCAGACCGGACAGACGTCCGAGAACCGTTACGAACATCGCGCGGGTCATGGTGTTGTTCGGAGAGAACTTGCCGCCGTTACCCTGGAACAGACCGTTTTCGGTTACGAATTCAACAGCGCTGTAATATTCATCTCTTTCATATACGTCGCTGTAGGGGTTCTTCCAGTCGGACTTGGATTCCTTGAAGGTAACTTCCAGCTTCGTATCCTTGGAAACATTCTTG
Organism: Clostridia bacterium; assembly: GCA_017414585.1. The sequence continues at coordinate 968 of JAFQLN010000173.1, forward strand.
AGCTTGTAGGTTGCAACGCCCGTGTTGCTGTTGACGGAGTAGTTTGCCGTATCGGAAACAACGCTCTTCGATGCAGCCTTGACGGTATTGATTTCGTATCCCTTGTCGGGAGTGATCGTGAAGGTCACGTCAGTACCCTTGCCTACTACAACCTTTTTGTCGGTGAGTGCGGGGGATGCGGTAACCTTACCGTTTTCGCCGACGGAAACTTCTACGGTGTAGAAGCCCGGGAGCGGCTTGTCATACTCGAACTTGATGCTTTCGCCCTTCTTGAGGGTGATGGTGACATCCTTGTCGTGGTAAGTGAACTTCGCGTCGGTATCGGAGGAATTCTTGATGGTGACGGTGTAATCCTTGTCAGCTTCATCAATCACGATGGTGTCGGAGTAGAAGGTGAGATCGTTGCCTGCAAGGTCGATCACGATGTTGTGTTCGGGAGAGAAGTCGTCGAAGGAGGAATCGATCTTGAAATCCTTGCCGAGCTTGAGGAGGATGTACTTGGAGTCTCTGACGTCGGAGAGATCGAAATTGCCCCAGACTTCTTCATCGTCGTCGTCGTTGCAGAATTCGAGTGCGTCTTCGAGTTCTTCGTATTCCGCAATGAGGGTGTCGTCATAAATGTAGGATACGTTTGCTGTGCCTACTTCTACCTTGAAGTTGTATTCCTTCGTGGATGCTTTGGAGTCGTCTCTGTCGGAATAGTAGGGGTAGCTGATGCGGACGTTAACGTACTTGTCGCCGTCGGAGTCTTCAGCAACGTCCGATTCACGGATGGTGTCGCGGTAGGTGGAGGAAGACTTCTGCTTGCCGTCCTTGTCGAGAACTTCGATTTCGATATCGGTGAAGAAATCAAAATCAGCGAGTTCTTCATAGGTAAGCGTTTCAGTTTCGGTAGCGGTCTTGGAAGTACCGGTTTCCTTGTAGAGCTTGACTTTGAGTTCCTTGATGTCTTCCTTGGTGATTTCGTCGCCTACGGAGTATACGGATTCTTCCAGTTCAGCGGAGGTGACGGCGTTGAGCTTGCGGGAGTCGGTCTGCTTTGCGGTTACGGTAATATCCGTTACATCGAAGGGAATCGTAACATTCTTGCCGTTGACCGTGAATTTATGCGAGATTCTTACGGTCTTGGTTCCCGCTGTTGTAAAAGCAGTAAGACCGGAAAGGGTTGTATTGGCGGTATAAGTATAGGAAGTGATCTCACCTGCACGTTCATAGTCGTACAGCTTGATGATCATACCTGCAGGGTTAAAGGTTTCGCCTACTTCGTATGTCATCTTATCAGCAGCTCTGTACACAACAACGTAAGGGACAAGAGTAGTCGGCTGCTGGGTTGCCGGTGGATCGGTTTCTTCGGGTTCGGTTTCTTCGGGTTTTACCGTGATGGGGTTTACCGTAAAGCTTTTGCCCTGATATGTAACCGTATAGGAAGTATCAGAAGCTGTCAGTTCTCCGCTCGGAGATACGGTGAAACCGCTGGTGATATTCTGCTTTGTGCCGTTGTTATAGGTAACTTCAACGGTAAGACCGGAAATCACATCACCGACCTCGAACGTTGTGGGGGGATCAATCACACGGATGGATTCGGTCAGACGTTCTGCAACCGTGATATTCTTGGAAGTTGTCGTTGTAAAGGTTTTGTAGGTGATGGATGCTGTTTTGCCGGAATGGGTAGTGTTCAGCGGCGTTCCGTCTGCGGGAGAAACCGTGTAATCGGATGCGCTGAGGGTCTTCGTATCTGCGTCAAGGTTATAAACAGCCTTTACGATCATACCGGCGGTGCTGAATGTATCACCGGTGTAATAATCCATAACAGTCGGGTCACTTTCGACAATAATGCGCTTGCATTCACGTGCTGCGAAAGTAATGGTAATGGACTTTTTCGCACCGTTGCTGTCTACTTCAAAGGTTGCTTTACCGGCAGCCTTGGGAGTAACAACACCGGACTGGGAAATCGAAGCAATATCTGCGCTTGCGGTTGTGCCGAGTGTCCAGATATAATTTCCTGCTCCACCCGTTGCGTTCAGCTGAAGCGTTGTTTTTTCTTCATCAAAATAGAATGTATTTTTGCTTGTGTTGAAAGACGCATTGTCCGCAACAACAATTGCCAGCGGCTGCGGTGCCTCTGTTTCTTCACCATCGGCAAATACGCTGACGGGCATCACCATCACTACCGCTAAAATCAGCGACAGCAGGCTTACGAGTTTCTTTTTCATTTTTCTAACCTTCCTTCTGTTTTTTCGTTCTTATTTGAAACGTGTACGGAATCCCCGCAGCGGCTTTTGCGGTTTTCTGATTCCGCCCGACGGTTTCGATACAGATTCATCATACCATATTCTGACGCTTTTGGCACATCTGCGTGTCAGAATTTACAATGTTTTTACACTTTCACCTGTATAAAACCATCCGTTTCCGCATTAGACGTTCCTTTTCAGGCGAAAGTTCCCGTTTCGGGAAAATTTTTTCTGCGTCACCATGCAATCTGCGCAATTCTCGTGCGGACGAGACAGCTTTCATCCGTTTTCCCGACGCCGCCGGCACAGTATGCGATGAGCGCCGTATTTTCCGACGTGAAGTGCAGTGCCGGATAGCAGAAGCCCGCTTCGGGATCATTCTCCAGCTCGATCGGGGAGGAGAAGTGCACGCCGTCGTCGGAGAACGCGATCACAAGGGGATTTCTTCCGCCCGTCCATGCACCCCGCGTATTATGCTGGCTGCGTCCGTAGGTCAGCGGCACGGGATTGTACACGGCGGCGTACTGTCCGGAATAGGGATTGCGTTTGATCAGCATCGGCGACTCCGGAGAAGGGAAGCGCGACGGCTGGGGCGCAAACCACGATGCACCTCCGTCAATCGACACGCTTTCGTACTGCCATCCCGTATCGGTGCGGAAATTGGCGTACAGCGTGCCGCCGGGAAGCTCGCACACACCCGGCTCCTGCAGTCCCGTGGACGACTTGCCGCCGCCTGTGAGCATGATGTATTCACTGATCTGGTGCCATGTCCGTCCGTCGTCGTCCGATGCCGTGAAGACCGCGTAGGAATGCATCCGGACAGAATCGCGCTGCCCGCGGTAGAGCATAGCGGTCGGGTGGTTCGCAAGGGGGACGAGCAGTCTGCCGCTTTGTGTACGGAGCACGCGGTCATTGTTGATGACATAGTATCCCTTGTACGGCGGGGAACAGAGAACACCGTCACTCCACGTTTCGCCGCCATCCGCAGACCGGCGCAGGATGTATTCCGACCAGATGCCGCGGTGCTTGACGAGGTAGAAAAGTCCGATATCGCCGTTGTTCATCCGCATGAGGGAGACGGACATACAGTTGATTTCCTCCGATTCGCCCGCAAGTACATCGTCTCCGGTGTGCACTTCGGGACGGACGAATATTTTCGGTTCGGAGAAGGTTTTTCCGCCGTCGGAGGAATAGATGCCCGCGATTTCGGCGTATGCGTGGTCACCGGCGTGTGAACCGGCATAGCGGCTGTAGGCGAAGAGAATGCGTCCGTCGGCGAGGGTGAGGAATGCGCCTTCACTGCTGCGCGGATTGGCGGCAGTCGGCGCGAGATCGAGAATGCCTGTTTTGGTGACAGTCATGATATGCTCCTTTGGATGGGATGGAATTGGGAGGGAAAGTGCATGGCATCAGCTGTGCAGGTATTCCTCAAAGGCGCGGATATCGTCGTTTTTGCCGATGACGGTAATCGTGTCTTCGGCGTGCAGGACGGTGGCGGGACGGATATCGGTGGTGATTTCTCCGGCGGAACGCACGGCGATGATGTTGAGATGGAATGTGGGACGGATGCCGAGGTCGATGACGGTCATACCGTCCACTTTGGCTGTGAGGGAAAGCTCCATAATATCAATGCTGTCGGACAGGCTGATGTATTCGAGCACGTGCGGGGAGACGAGCTTTCCGGCAAGGCGGAGCGCCATGTCATGTTCGGGGTAGATGACCTCCGCACCGAGCATGGAGAGGACTTCGCCCTGTTCCCGGCTGCGTGCTTTGGCAATGACGCGCTTGACGCCGAGACGGAGCACCTGCATGGTTGTGAGGATACTGACGTCAAACTGTTCCCCGATGCCGATGATTGCGACGTCCGCTTCCGCGATGCCGGTTTCGGCAAGGCTTTCCGCAGTCAGCCCGTCTTCGATCACAAATGCGTTCGGGGTGAACTCTGCCGCCTCGTCGATTTTCGCGCGGTCCTTGTCGATCACCAGCACATCCTTGCCTTTTGCCGCCAGTTCCTGTGCCAGTGCAAAGCCGAACCTGCCGAGTCCGATCACCGCGTAGAGCTGGTTGTTTTTGTTCTGTTTTTTAATTTTCATATCGGTTCATCCTTTTTGTTGCAGTATTCGGAACGGGTACATTTTACCCGATCGGGAGGTCTTCTTCGGGACGGGACGCCTTGACTTCCCGTTCCGTTTTCCACAGCGTCGCAATGGTCAAAGGTCCAAGACGTCCGACAAACATCGTCACGAGCAGGATGATCTTCGACGGAGCGCTGAGGGAAGGGGTGATCCCCGTCGAGAGACCCGCTGTCGAGAAGCCGGAAATCTGCTCAAAGAGGATATCTCTGAGCGGAATGCCCGGGTCGAACACGGACATGAGCACGGTCTGCACGAGCACCCACACCACGCCGAGCGAAATGATCACGAAGGCTTTGTGCATGGTGTCTTCCTTCAGCCGTTTTTTGAACGCACGCGCTTCGTGTCCGGTGGCATTGGAGACAAGCGATGAGCAGAGCGCAAAGAAGGTCGTGGTCTTCACGCCGCCGCCTGTCGAACCGGGGGACGCGCCGATGAACATGAGCACGCAGAGCACCACGATCCCCGCATTGGAAAAGCCGGCAATGGGATATGTCGCAAAGCCCGCGGTTCTCGTCGTGACGCTGGCGAAGAACGCGCCCATCCACGAAATCCCGTCCCCTTCGGTCAGCTTGATGATGAGTGTCCCGCCGAGAAGCAGAACGGAAGTCATCATCAGAACGACCTTCGTATGCAGGGAGAAGCGTTCGCCTTTTTTATGAAAGAGCAGCTCGCGGATGACGAAAAATCCGAGTCCTCCGAAAATGATCAGAGCGCAGGTAACGGCATTGAACCAGACGTCATGCGTATACACCCCGACCGAATCGCCGCGGCCGAGGACGTCGAAACCGCCGTTGTTGAACGCCGCAATCGAGTGGAAAACCGAGTACCACACGGCGCGTCCGAGCGGATAGTCCCTGCTGAATGTGAAGAAAGACAGCAGCGCTCCGAGGGCTTCGATGGAAATATCGAGAAGCAGCACGGCGCGGATGAGGGGCTTGAGTCCGTCCCATGTGGGGTAGTTGAGCGCTTCCTTGATGAGATTGTTCTCACGCATATTGAGCTGTCCGCCGAAGAGAACGATCAGTCCGGCACCGAGCGAAGTAATCCCCAGCCCGCCGATCTGCAGGAGCACGGCGATGACAGCCTGTCCGAAAAAGGAGTATGCCGCGCCCGTATCCACCGTGACCAGTCCCGTGACGCAGACTGCGCTGACCGAGGAAAAAAGTGCGTCGAGGAAGGTGACTTCCACCTTTCCGCTGTGTGCTGCGGGCAGGCAGAGCAGAACGGCTCCGATCAGAATCACGGACAGAAAGCCGAGCGCAATGACCCTGCCGGGCGTAAATTTTCTTTTTTTCACGAAAACATCCTTCCGGTAAAACTTTGATGATTCTATTATAAACAAGGGGCTGTTGCAAGTAAAAAGTTTTGGTCGAGCTTTTTCAAAAGCTCGTGGGGTTCAAAGGGGCAAAGCCCCTTGTCGAGCTCCGCAGAGCTCGAAACACCCAAGACTTCCGAAAAAGTTCCTCTTTTTGGTTCTTTGGAATTTCGTAAGAAATTCACTCCTCGCTAAAGCGCCTTTACTGCGTAAAGGAGAAAAAGAACGAATAAACAGTTTGGATACAAATCAAGGCTGTCGCATTTCGGAATTTTTCCCTAAGTGCGACAGCCCCTTTCAGAGAATACTTATTACTGATTGTCCGCAGATTCATCCTGTTCTGCTTTTCTGCGTGCAGCAGCGGCGGAAGCCTTGTTCAGAATCAGGACAACGACAATGATGATCGCCATGACAAGGATGATGCAGAGCATACCAATGCCCATGTACCCGAGATTCTTCACGAACATTTCCGGATGGAATGCAAACGCAAGGAAGGGGCGGAGAATATTACATACAAGAAACATATGCAGCGTGTTGATCAGATTAAACATTTCGTTCATTCTCCTTTCCTTAGTGCATGAAGAAATTCAGAATCAGACCGCCTGCGATAACGGACGCAATCTGACCGGATACGTTGACGCCGATGGAGTGCATGAGAAGGAAGTTCTGCGGGTCCTCCTGCAGTCCCATCTTGTGGACAATACGTCCGGACATCGGGAACGCGGAAATACCTGCCGCACCGATCATGGGATTGATCTTCTTCTTGAGGAAGAGGTTGAGGAGCTTTGCAAAGAGCACGCCGCCCGCGGTATCGAAGATGAAGGCAACAAGACCGAGACCCATGATGAGAAGCGTATCAATGGTGAGGAACTTTTCAGCCTGCATCTGGGATGCGATGGTGATGCCGAGGAAGATTGTGATGAGGTTTGCCAGTACGTGCTGTGCAGTCTCGGAAAGAGAATTGAGCACGCCGCATTCACGCATCAGGTTGCCGAACATGAGGAAGCCGATGAGGGATACGGATGCGGGAGCAATCAGACCTGCAATGATCGTGATGATGATCGGGAAGAGAATTCTGGTAGCCTTGGAAACTTCCTGTGCTTCGTAGGGCATACGGATCATGCGTTCCTTCTTGGTGGTGAGGAGCTTGATAACCGGCGGCTGGATGATCGGAACGAGCGCCATATAGGAGTACGCCGCAACCATGATCGCCGCAAGGTAGTTCGAGTTGAGCTTGTTCGCAACAACGATGGCAGTCGGACCGTCCGCCGCGCCGATGATGGCAATGGACGCCGCATCGTTCTGATCAAAGAAGATGGAAGCAAGGCAGAGGGTGAAGAAGATACCGAACTGTGCCGCCGCACCGAAGATCATGAGCTTCGGGTTGGAGAGCAGGGGACCGAAGTCAATCATCGCGCCGATACCGATAAAGAGAATCAGCGGAAACAGTTCGTTTGCAATACCGGCATTGAAGAGGGTCGAGAGCGCGCCCACTTCTTCTTCGCCGTTTTCGAGAATCTGTGTAATCGCACCGGAGTTCGGGAGGTTGACAAGAATCGCACCGAAACCGATGGGGAGGAGCAGCGTCGGCTCCATATCTTTTTTGATCGCAAGGTAAATGAGAATACCGCCGATCAGCCACATGACGATATACCGCCAGTCCATCTGGAGTATATTTTCGTAAAGTATTTCCACGGGATACCCTTTCTTTGAAAAAATTAAATTTATTATAGCAAATTGCTCATATATTTTACATGATCTTTCCGGCAAAGTCAATAGCTGAGACGACGAAAAGCGATGGAAGAGTATTTGCTTATATAGTAAATTTGAAGTTGACGATGTTTCGGCGGATATACGATCGTTCCGGATATACCCGTAGGGGAGGGGCTTGTCTCCTCCCGCGAAAGAATCAGGTACACATGTGATTTTATAAACAAATCGTCCGTGAAGATCATAAAATACGGTTTATCCAAATCATTCTGCGGGAGGAGCAAGCCCCTCCCCTACCGGATTTTGGTTATTTGTTCACCCGTCCCGGATTTTGGTTATTTGTTCACCCGTCCCGGAGTTTGGTTATTTGTTCACCCGTCCCGGATTTTGGTCATTTGTTCACCCGTCCCGGATTTTGCTCGTCCCGGATTTTGGTTATTTCTTTACCCGTCTCCAATGCAATAGCTTCAAATTTTATCGTCTTCCCCGTTAATTCATCCAAATCCGGTTGATTTCCGCCCGGTTTTGCGCTATAATAAGAGATACTATATTATATAATGACAAATTTCCGTTTTTTCAGGAGGATACAATGCCTCTGCATCAGCCCAAACGGCACACCTTCGGAGCGGATCCGATCCGTGCCTGTAAAAATCTGCCCCTGCGCCTGTACGGTACCGCTGACGAATCCTACGTGGACGGACCGGGAATCCGCTATGTCATCTTCGTGCAGGGCTGCCCCCACCGCTGTCCCGGATGCCACAATCCCCTCTCGCACGATCCGTCCGGCGGCACGCCTGTCACCGCAGATGCGCTCTGGGCGAAGATTGACGCCATGAACCATCTCGACGGCGTGACCTTTTCCGGAGGCGAACCGTTCACCCATGCCGCCGCGCTCGCCGAAATCGGTCGTCTTGCCCGCGCCAAGGGACTGACTGTGATGACCTACTCCGGCTACACGTACGAAAAACTGCTCGCCATGGCAGAAACCGACGACGCCGTGCGCGACCTGCTTACAGTGACCAACTACCTCGTGGACGGGCCGTTCATCCTCGCCGAACGCGACCTGTCCCTCCGCTTCCGCGGCAGCCGCAACCAGCGCATTCTCGATGTGACCTGCTACCCGAATTCGGACGCCGCTGCCGAAGTGAACTGGAAATAAACGCTCCGTCCTCCCCGGCACGCAGACTGAAAATCATACCATCATATAAAACCGAACCATACGATCAACCGGAGGTAAAACTTATGTCCAATCAGCGTATTCTGGTTATTTCCAGCGCGAATATCGACTTTGTACAGCGTATGCGCCGTGTTCCCTATGGTGGAGAAACCGTCGTGGAAAACGAACTCGGCTATTCCTATATCCCCGGAGGCAAGGGCGCCAATTCCGCCATTTCTTTCGCGCGCTTCGGTGCGGACTGCATCTTCGCCTGCAAACTCGGACGTGACGCAAACGCCAAACGACTCGTCCAGCTCTACCGCAGCGAAGGCATCGACACCCGCTACATCCGCGAGGATGACGAAACGCCCACGGGACTGGCATCCATTCTCGTCGAAGACAACGGCAAGAACCGCATCATCGTCTACCCCGGTGCGAACATGAAGCTCACGCCCGAAGATATCGAGGAATCCTTCACCTGCTATCCGGACGCGGTTTTCCTCCACCTCGAAATCCCGGACGAAGCGGTGATCGAAGCCTGCCGCCGCGCAAACGAAGCCGAAATCCCCGTGTTCATTGATGCGGGCCCCGCAAGACTGGATTTCCCGCTCGATCAGCTCGGCAGAATCGAAATCTTCTCCCCGAACGAAAGCGAAACCCGCATCTTCACCGGCATCGCTCCGACTTCGGAAGAAAACAGCCTGCGCGCCGCAATCAAGCTCTCCTCCCTCGTGGATGCAAAGTACATCGTCATCAAGCTGGGCGAAAAGGGCGCGTTCATCTACGATGTGCACAAGCGCGAATACTTCACCGTTCCCGCCGAAACTGTCGAAGCGGTGGACACCACGGCAGCCGGCGACGTCTTTACGGCAGTCATGACCTATGTATATCTGCAGAACGGCAATATCGTTTCCGCTGTCAAGTATGCGACCTGCGCAGCCGCTCTCTCCGTTATGAAGGAAGGCGCATCGTCGTCCATCCCCACACGCGCGGAAGTGATCGCATACGCAAAAAAGAAAGCCGCACAGGAAGCCGGACACGCCGATAACGCCGATGCCGTTGTAGCTCAAGGCGAAGAAGTCTGAAAATCTGCGCAGATGCAGGGAAAGGACCGGTTCTGAAACATGATCATCGTCGGACTCGATTTCGGTGACGCACGCACAGGTGTCGCCGTATGCGATAAATATGAAATGATGGCGACGGACGCGGGATGCATCGCCGCCGACAGCTATAAAAAAGCTCTGATTGCCGTGGGAGAACGGGTGAAAGAGCTGAAAGCGGAGCTGATTGTGGTCGGCAACCCGATCAACATGGACGGTACACAGGGCTACCGCAGTGAAAAATGCAAAGCGTTCGCACGGGAACTGAGTGAACTCACCGGCATTCCCGCGGAAATGTACGACGAACGCCTGACGACCGTCTCCGCGCACAAGATTTTAAGTGACAACAATGTCCGCGGAAAAAAGCGCAAAGCCACTGTGGATACCCTCTCCGCAAGACTGATTCTCGAAGACTACCTCACCGTCCGCAAGAGAAAAATGCAGGAATAAGGTTAAGCAAGTATAAGGTTAATAAGTAAAAAAGTTTTGATCAAACTTTTTCAAAAGTTTGCCGAGGATGCGCAGCTCCTCAGTTGAAGGGGCGGCGCCCCTCATCGACCTCCGCAGAAGTATCGCTGCGCGAAACTTCAGTCGAAACACCCAGG
>JAFQLN010000174.1 GCA_017414585.1 Clostridia bacterium
TCCGCCTCCACGCTCAGATCACGCCGATATTCGATTACCTTGAATATGCCGCGCTCGGCAATGATTGTTACATCGTCATTATCGGTAAAATTCTTCTTTTCGATCATCTTGTATCCTTTCTCTGTAAACATTCAGCAATCACATCAGCGGCGCAAACAGCCGCAGTATATCCTGAATCGTCCGAATCACAATATTATATCGGCAGGCATCCGCCGTAATTGCTTTGCACACATCCAGCGTTTCCAGAAAATCCTCCTTCACCTCTGTGACCGCACGGCTGCCGGACAGACGCACACCGCATTCAAAATGCAGATACAGACTGCGGAAATCCAGATTGGTAGTTCCCACAGTGGCAACCTGATCGTCGGATACAAAGGTTTTGGAATGGATGAATCCGTTTTTGTATTCATATATCTTCACGCCGGATCTGATCAGTTCCCGATAATAAGAACGTGTCGTCATATGCACCCACCACTTGTCGCCGCGGTACGGTGTGACAATCCGCACATCCACGCCGCTTTTCGCCGCCAGTGTCAGCGCGGAGATCATGCTGTCGTCGATGATGAGATAGGGTGTGTTGATGTACACATACTTTTTCGCATTGCCGATGATCTGCAGATAGACGTGCTCGCCCACATTGTCTGCATCCATGGGACTATCGGCATAGGGCTGTACAAATCCGTCATCCGTATCCGGCGGCGGCGCATCCTTCCACGGGTAAAACTGCATGAAATCCTCATCTGTCTTGGTGCAGTGCGCCCACGCTTCCAGAAAAATCAGCGTAAAACTCCACGCCGCCTTGCCGTCAAGCTGGATGGAAGCATCCTTCCAATGTCCGTGCTTGTCGATGGCGTTGATGTATTCATCCGCCAGATTGATGCCGCCGGTGAACGCCACCTTTCCGTCGATGGAAACGATTTTCCGGTGGTCGCGGTTGTTCTGCTCTCCTGCAAGGAACGGTCGGAACGGATTGAACACGGTACATTCAATGCCCAGTTTCCGGAGCTGCTTCGGATAGTCCTTCGGCAAAAGGAAGAAACAGCCCATATCATCATAAATCAGACGGACGAGGACGCCTTCTGCCGCTTTCCGCTTGAGAATTTCCAGAATACTGTCCCACATTACGCCTTCCTGTACGATGAAGTATTCGAGAAAGATGTACTTTTCCGCTTTCTCCAGTTCTGTGAGCAGAGCTTCCCATTTCCGCTCGCCGGGAGAAAGGTATTTCGCTGTCGTCCCCGTATACACCGGAAAACCTGCGAAGTTCTGAAGGTAACTTATCTGCGGCATTTCGTCCGGAATCGCTTCTTTCGCTTGGGCATAACCGTCACCCGGCAGACAAAACAGCGGTGCCGCCTTTTTCTCCGCTTTTTCGATGGATGCGGAGAACCGTCTTGTGGAGGTCTGGAAATTGAAGATCAGATACAGCAGTCCTCCGAACAGCGGAAAAATCAAGATCAGCATGATCCATGTCAGCTTGTAGGCACCCTTGTCTTTTTTTGAGATAATGTACAGTGCAACACCGATACTGACAGCGGTAAGAATCCAGTTGATAACCCGGTAGGTCTGACTGCTGCTCTGGATCAGTCCGATCAGAAAAACGAGCTGACCGAGCAGCAGAAGGATCACGAGAATCCTTCGCTCCAGTAATCTGCGGAACCAGCGTTTTTTCATGACAATCACTTCCTGCTTTGTTTTTTATAGACGAAATATCCCACTGCGGACAGAACGGACAGCAGAACATTCAGACCGAGCGAAATCCAGAACATAGGAGATGTCGGATCTGTGATGTTCATTCCGAGCAGCGTTGCACAGATCACACCCGGCATGGTGCCGAGCAGACTTGCAAACAGATACGGGATAAACCGCGCCCCCGATGCGCCGAACCAGATACTGACGATATCTCCCGGCAGACAGCTGATGATACGGAGAAAGAACGAGAGAAATACCTCGTTTTTCTGTCCCCGCCCCACGATATCCGCAAAACGGGGATATTTCCGCATGGCACCCTCCACGGCTTCCGTTCCCGAAAGACAGCCCACCAGATACGGCAGAGTCAGACACACGGTAACGCCGACGGTATTCACTAGTATCGCAGTCCACGGCGAAAACAGGTATCCGCCTGCGACTTCCAGTACAATCAGAGGAAAGAAGACTGATAGACTTTTCAGACCGTACATAGCGATCAGGACGACCGCTGCAAGAAACGGATTTTCAGGGGTATAGTGTAAAAGCATTTCCGGAGTAACATCCCGCCCGAAAACGAGAAACAGGATGACAAACAGGGTGCAGATGACAAGCGGCAGGTATTTGAAAATCGTCTTCGGTGAAAA
>JAFQLN010000175.1 GCA_017414585.1 Clostridia bacterium
ACCGCCTGTCCACCATCCGCCATGCAGATAAGATCATTGTCCTCTCGAACGGAGAAATCGCGGAGCAGGGAAATCATGCCGAGCTTCTCGCGCTGAAGGGACGGTACTACAGTCTGTATCGGATGCAGTTTGAAAAAGATCGCCTGCAGGGAAGGAAGAACGCAGAGTAATGCGGGCGGAAAAATATCTCGGTTTTATAGTGGGTTTGTTGTCTGTCAATCACAGGCAGCAGACCCTTTTGCTTTGTTTTTGCACTCGATTTTCCGCTGAAAAGAGAGGAATGCGGCTGAACAAAACAATGCCCGCACAGTCAGCGACCGCACGGACATGATGTTTATGAAAAGGCTGTTCAGTTTATTCCCCGATGATGTCTGCGGCAATCCGATACGCCAACTTATAATAGAGCTTTGCAGCTTCATCGCTGAATTTTGCCGAAGGCTTGCATTCCAGATTGAACGTACCGCGATAGGAAGAAGAACGCAGGAGCGAACCGATTTCCTCCCAGTTTGCTCCGCCTGCCATATAGGGAAGCGCGTGCAGATCCTGTCCCGGAACTGTCGCGTGCAGATGCAGGGCTGTCAGGTGGGGAAGCACTTTTTTCAGCATTTCGGACGGATTCTGTCTGCGCGTAACGGCGTGTCCCGTATCCAGACAAATCCCCACATAGGGACTGCGGAAATACTCCGCATAATACAGCATATCTTCCGCTGTGGTGTGATGGGCTTCACCGCCCTCCATCGCATAGATGTTTTCGAGCGACAGAATCACACCGCAGGATTCCAAACGCGGCAGCATCTGTTCAATCAGATGCACATTGACCGCACGGCTTTCGGCGGCATCTTCTGTAAAATAGGGATGCATCACTGCTGTCGGACAGCCCATCTGCGCAGTCAGCTCGATTTCTTTTTCATAAATCGGCAAGAAGTACGCACAGTATTTTTCATATCCATCCATAGGCGGATGATGGGACGGAAGAAAAGTCATATGCGTCTGACATACGCGCATACCGAAGGAATGGATTTTTTGGGAGAGGGCTGTCATTTCCCGCGCATAGTCATCCGACAGGATTCGCTCACGCTGTTCATAAAGCAAAAAGGATTCGTCCGTGCCGCAGAAACCGAGCTGTGCTGCGGCAGGAAGGAGTTTTTCGCTTATTTTAGCTGAAATCTGCATGGTACCTCCGCAGTTGTGAATATTTTGGCGTCCGATGCCCGCGTGACTGCCGGACGGAAGGACACCTTCAGCGGATTATTCGCCCGCAACGGACATACCGGGAACGAGAATATCCGGCGCACAGATCCGGCTCGAACCGGGACCGCCGAAGTCGAGTTCATCGTCCACATCGGAAATCTGCTTCAGAAGATCAAAGAAATTGCCGGCTACCGTGAACGACTTGACCGGAGCGCCGATTTCGCCGTTTTCAAAGAGGAAGCCTTCGCTTTCAATGGAGAAATCGCCTGTGCTGGCATTTGCCCCCGCATGGAATCCCTTCATGGCAGTAACATAAATACCGCTGCCCGCTTTTTTCAGGAGTTCTTCCCGGGTCATTTCACCCTTGTTGATGTAGAAGGTGTATACGCGCGTGCCGATGGAAGCCGCACCTCTCGACGCATTGCCGGTGGTCTGAACGCCGTCCTTTTTTGCGGTCATGAGGTTGTAGAGGAAGGTTTTCAGCACGCCGTTTTCGACGACATTTTTTGTGCTGGTCGGAACGCCTTCTCCGTCGAATGCAGTCTGTACGGTGTTGTCTTCGCAGAACGGATCATCCGTGATGGTGATGCAGTCCGCGGCGATTTTTTCACCGACTTTGCCGGCGAGCAGGGAAAGTCCCTTCTGCACGTTTTCTGCAAAGAAGACGGAGAGGAATGCGGAGAGAATTGCTTCCGTCTGGTCATTCTTGAAAATGATGTTGTATTTACCGGTCTTGACTTTGCCGGCACCGAATTTCGCATTAGCTTCGCTGATGGCTTTTTCGATTTTTTCGAGCCGTGCGCTGTCGTCCTTGTCAAAACTGTTGTGGAGCGATTCGCCGCCGGTCTGCTTTTCCTCTCCGTTGTCAAGAACGACGCGGAAGAATTCGCCCGCATTGCCGGACTGCGAGGAGAGATCGAGTCCGTTCGAGTTGAAAATACAGGTTGTGCTCATGCCTGCGTATGCACCGGAGGCGGTACCGTCTGCGATTCGGCTGTCTGCCGCATAGAGAAGATTGCGGTTTGCCATAGCGCGTTCGCGGATCACGGCTGCGGAGGGCATGGTGAAGTCACAGGCGGGAACCTTACGGTAATCTTCGGGGGAACTGCCGCCGTAAATGATCGCTTCTTCATCTTTTTCAACGACTGCCGCATTTTCCACAGCACGGCTGACGAGCTTTTCCATTTCGCTTACGTCAAGGTACTGCGTGCTGGCATAGCCGAGCTTGCCGTTTACGATGCAGCGGTAGTAGAGACTGCCGCCGACCGAAGAGGAAAACGAACTGATTTCATCCCGGAAGGTGTCCGCATGAATACCGGCGTGTTCGGAATAGTAAAGCTCATATTCCGCGATGCCGTTTTTTTCGGAGCATTCTTTGACTGCTTTCTTTAAAATATCAAACTTTTCCATACTGACCTCCATTCTTTATCTGCCGCCGACGGTGATTTCGCTGACGCGGATGAGCGGCTGACCGACGTCGGTGGGAATCGAGCCGGAAGAAGATCCGCACATACCCTGACCGGTGAGCATATCCGTGCCGACCATGTCGATGTTTTTGAGAATTTCCGAGCCGGTTCCGATGAGGGAAGCACCGCGGACAGGTTCGCAGATTTTGCCGTTGCGGACGATGTACGCTTCGCTGACGGCAAAGTTGAACGCGCCGCTGATCGGATTGACACTGCCGCCGCCCATTTTTGCCGCATACAGCCCGTATTCAATGGACGAGATGATGTCTTCATTTTTGTCCGTGCCGGGGGCGATGTAGGTGTTGGTCATGCGGGAGGTGGGATTCTGCTGGAAGCTCTGACGGCGGGAGGAACCGTTTTCCTTCATGCCCATGCGCCGTCCGTTGAGCTTGTCGATCATGTAGTTCTTCAGTACGCCGTTTTCGATGAGCGTTTTGTTCTGGGAGGGTGTGCCCTCGTCGTCAATGTTGATGGAGCCCCATGCGTTCGGAATGGTGCCGTTGTCGATAGCGGTGACCTTTTCGTTTGCGATCATCTGATCGAGCTTGCCCGCCATCTGGGAGGTGTTCTTCGCAACGGAGGTGGCTTCGAGAGAGTGTCCGCACGCTTCGTGGAAAATAACGCCGCCGAAGCCGTTTTCAATCGCAACAGTCATTTTTCCGGCAGGGCAGTAGTCCGCGGAGAGATTGACCATGGCGTGCCGCGCCGCTTCGATGCCGATGGATTCGGGGGAGATCATGTCAAACAGCTCCAGACCCATGCGCCGGCCGGGACCTGCGCCGCCGGACTGATTCTCACCGCCGCGGCTGGCAATGGCACTGATGCTCATACGGGTACGGATCTGCCTGTCTTCGGTGTACAGTCCGTCGGAATTGGCGATCAGGATATTGTGATCCACATCGAGCAGCGTGGCGGAAACCTGCGCAATGTCTTCGTGGTAATTTTTTGCAGCGAAGTAACCGGCTTTGAGCAGATCAATCTTCGTCGCTTTCTTCACCGTATCGGGAACGATTTTGATTGCGTGGATATCGGGGAAGATGCGTTCGGTCAGGTGAATGTCGAGCACGGCGGGATGGTCGGCGATAACATCCGCAACCTGCTGTGCACAGCGGAGAAGACCTTCGCGGGTGAGATCAATCGTGGAAGCGGAGACACAGCGCACGCCGAGGAATGCACGGATGCCGACACCGGCGATGGTGTGGTCGGAGATGCT
>JAFQLN010000176.1 GCA_017414585.1 Clostridia bacterium
AAGTTATTGCATTGGGGACAGGTGAAGAAATATCCAAAATCCGGTAGGGGAGGGGCTTGCTCCTCCCGTCGAATGATTTGGACAAACCGTATTTTATTATCTTTACGGACGATTTGTTTATAAAATCACGTGCGTACCTGATTCTTTCACGGGAGGAGCAAGCCCCTCCCCTACGGGTATATCCGAAACGATCGTATGTCCGCTGAAACTTCGACAACATTAAATTTTAATTACAAAAGCAACTGCTGCAGCGTGAATTTGTGTCGGAACGTGCGTCGGAAGAAAAACAAGCTGCCGCTCTTTTGGAAAAGTATTTCCGATCGTGCGGCAGCCGTTTTTATTCAGTTAAATTTTCAGTTTTTCCTTTATACTTATCCTGCGGCGTGCAGCCTCACATTACTGTAAATTCGCAACGCGGTCCGCTGCGGACATAATTCCCAGCCGTGCGCTTTCATACGTCAGCCCGCCCTGCATAAATGCCGTATACGGCGGACGCATCGGGCCATCCGCGGAAAGCTCACTCGTCGCACCGCCGACAAACGCGCCTGCCGCCATAATGACTTCATCCGCATATCCCGGCATTGCGTACGGTTCGGGCACAACGTGTGCGTCAATCGGAGACGCCGCCTGAATGCCCCGGCAGAACGCCACCAGTCCGTCCGGCGTCGCGCATTCCACCGCCTGTACGATATCATACCGCGTTTCATTCCATGCCGGCGAGACCTTCATCCCCAGTTCCGCAAACAGATACGCCGCCAGATGTGCGGTCTTCAGGCACTGCGCGGTGGTATGCGGGCCGTAGAACAATCCTTTGATCAGGTTCCGGTTCTGTCCGAGCGATGCGCCGACATCCAGTCCCACGCCGGGCGAGGTAAGCCGGTTTCCGCACAGCCGCACGCATTCCGCCGTTCCGCAGATATAACCGCCGATATCGACCATGCCGCCGCCCGGATTCTTGATCAGCGATCCGGCGATGAGGTCGGCGCCCCGTTCGTCTGCGGCATCTGCGGGAGCATAGCACGGTTCGTACAGTTCCGTGAACTCCCCATAGCAGTTATCGACCATGAACACGGGTTTTCTGATACCCAGTTCCTTTGCGCATTCTTCAACGACATACGCGGCGCGGCGGATCTGCCGGCAGGAAAGCGTCGGGCGGGAAGCATACCCTCTCGACCGCTGGACGTAGACCATTTTGATCTTTTCCCCGAACTGCTTCATAGCACTGCGGACGGCATCGAGGTCGATGGGGCAGTCCCTGTCGTCGGTGAGTTCGGTTTTCTCAAAGCGCACGCCCCAGTCGATGAGGGAGCCTTCGGTGGAGATTCCGCTGTCGTTTCCGGCATCATCCGATGCAGCAGAGCCGATCCCGATGACGTCGAGCAGGGTATCATACGGCGTGCCGGAGATGGAAAGCATGATATCCCCCGGACGGAGGATGCCGAACAGGGCAACGGTCAGGGTATGGGTGCCGGACAGAAGCGACGGACGCATGAATCCGGCTTCGGTACGGAAAATTTTCGCTGCCAGTTCGTCGATGCGGTCGCGTCCGACATCCCCGTAGCCGTAGCCGGTGGAAGGCGTGAAAAGGGATTCGGACACCTGACATTCGCGTAAGCAGTCGAGGACGTGTTCGGTATTGGCGCGGGCAATTTCGTCGATCTGTTCATAGATGGCGCGCATTTCGGATTCCGCGGTTTTGGTGAGGGTGCGGATTCTGTCGGAAATCTGCATGGGGCAGAACCTTCTTTCTGTGGTGATGATAATATTGTGTGGAAAAGTGAAAAAAGGAGGAAGCGGTCTGTACCAAGCCTTCCACCTTGTGGAGAAGGGGGAAGGGGCTGTCGCACTAAGGAAAAATTTCCGAAATGCGACAGCCATTTTTCGTATACAAGCTGTTCATTTCTTCCTTTTTTCCTTTAGCGAGGAAAAAAGGAAGCGAAAAAAGGAACTTTTTCGGAAGTCTTGGGCATTTCGACTGAAGTTTCG
>JAFQLN010000177.1 GCA_017414585.1 Clostridia bacterium
CCTGCTGACGGGATTCTTCAGTGAAATTGTCTGCGGGAAGTGCGAGGGTAAGAGTCATGGATACACGTGCGGACTCTTCCGTGTCAGCTGCTGCTACATCTTCTTCCGTAGGGTCGGAAGCACATCCGGCGAGCATGCCAAGTACCATAATCATGGTAAGCAAGAGGCTAATAAGCTTTTTATTCATTAGGGGAATCCTCCTCATAAGATTCTGGGTCTTTGCCTGTATATGCCCATAAAATTCTTACACTATTGTACACGAAAATTGCAAATATGTCAAGCGGTTTTTCTGTAATGTGTACCGAAAAAATCGTTTTCCAGATTTCGCCTCAATGGAATCGTGTCCATTTTTTTGTCAATATCAGACAATTAGTTTATTTTAATTTTGTATCTATTAACGCTTTTTTTGTTGAGTGATGACAAGAATAACTACTTAAAAATATATATTCCTTCCAATTTTTTATCTGCCGTAAACATACCGGAGGGATTTCATGGTTTTATTCGAGATAATCCTTGAGTCTCTTCGACCTGCTCGGGTGACGGAGTTTTCTGAGGGCTTTTGCTTCAATCTGGCGGATCCGTTCTCTTGTGATATTGAATTCCTGCCCGACTTCTTCCAGTGTCCTCGTTCTTCCGTCCTCCAGCCCGAACCGCAGTTTGAGTACCATCTCCTCGCGGGGACTGAGTGTATGCAGCACATCATTGAGCTGTTCTCGCAAAAGCTGGTACGAAGCTGCGTCAGCCGGCGTGGGATTTTCATCATCAGGGATAAAATCACCGAGGTGGCTGTCGTCCGCTTCTCCGATCGGCGTTTCCAACGATACGGGATCCTGGGAAATTTTCATGATCTCCCGCACTCTGTCCACACTCATGCCGATATCCTGCGCAATTTCATCCACAGTCGCTTCCCTTCCGTTCTGCTGCAAAAGCTGGCGCTGGCTTCTTGAAACCTTATGAATGGTTTCAACCATATGGACGGGAATACGGATGGTCCGGCTCTGATCAGCAATAGCGCGGCTGATCGCCTGTCGGATCCACCAGGTTGCGTAAGTTGAGAATTTGTATCCTTTTGTATAGTCAAATTTCTCAACCGCTTTCATCAAGCCGAGATTTCCTTCCTGAATCAGATCAAGGAAAAACATCCCCTTCCCTACATATCTCTTGGCAATGCTGACAACGAGACGGAGATTGGCTTCCACCAGTTCGTTTTTCGCCGTCTCATCCCCCTCAAACATCCGCATCGCAAGTTCTGTTTCACGCTCGCTGCTGAGGAGCGGGATCGTTCCGATTTCCTTGAGATACATTCTGACAGGATCATCGACCGCAAGTCCTTCCTGCGCGAGAACCTTTTCCATTTCATCCGCGGAAGAAAGACGTTCGACCTCCGAACTGATTTCACGAAGTTCATCACTTTCCAGAAATTCCGACAGTTCTTCGCCGTTCTCTTCCGCTTCGCTGATAATTTCTATACCGTCCAGAGAATCTATCGCTTCCAGATTCTCCGCTGCATCGTGGATAACATCTTCCGCTTCCGATTCGATCGCGTCGAATTCTTCCGCAGTATCCATATCTTCCAGATTCATTTTCTTTTCCGGGTCTATACCGTACATTATTTCCTCCGTTTCACGCTGATGCGCATGGTATTTTCGGTTTGGGTATTACGCGGACACTCCCGGGTGTATGTACAAGCTGTCAGGTCAGTTGATGTCGTTCAGGAATCCTTTAAGAATCTTCGAGCGGCTCTGGTGACGCAGCTTGCGCAGTGCTTTTGCTTCGATCTGACGGATTCTTTCACGGGTAATATTGAATTCTTTTCCCACTTCCTCGAGCGTTCTCGTTCGGCCGTCCTCCAGACCGAAACGAAGTTTGATGACCATTTCTTCTCTGGGCGTCAAGGTATGCAGAACCTTATTAAGCTGTTCGCGCAGGAGCTGGTAAGAAACCGCTTCCGCCGGTGTGGGTGAAGAATCGTCCGGAATGAGGTCGCCGAGATGGCTGTCATCTTCTTCGCCGATCGGAGTTTCGAGAGAAACCGGATCCTGCGCCGCTTTCATAATTTCACGGACTTTTTCGGCGGACATACTGAGCTTTTCCGCAATTTCGTCGATGGTAGGTTCTCTGCCGTACTCCTGCAGGAGCTGACGGGAGGTTCTGGACACGCGGTGGATGGTTTCCACCATATGCACGGGAATACGGATGGTTCTTGCCTGATCGGCGATTGCGCGGGTGATTGCCTGACGGATCCACCATGTCGCATAAGTCGAGAACTTATATCCCTTGGTATGGTCGAACTTTTCCACAGCCTTGATCAGACCGAGATTGCCTTCCTGGATGAGATCGAGGAAATACATACCCTTGCCGACATATTTTTTCGCAATACTGACGACAAGACGCAGGTTCGCTTCGACAAGCTCATTTTTCGCATCCTCGTCGCCTTCAGCGATTTTTTCAGCAAGATATGCCTCGCGGTCAGGTTCCAGAAGTGGAATTTTCCCGATGTCCTTGAGGTACATACGCACCGGGTCATCGACAGCAACGCCTTCTTCTGCGAGGAATCGGTCGATATCTTCGCCTTCCTCCAGCATTTCGTCAGAGGAATCGCTTTCCCCTCTGTCATCGTAGCGGTCGTCACTTTCCATGTAGCCGGAAACTTCTACGCCGCTGCTTTCAAGAGACTCGTAAAACTTTTCGATCTGTCCGTCGTCGTAGCCGGAGAACTCGATTGCCTCCATGACGTCGGAGTTGGACAGAGTCGGCATTTCTTTGCTTTTGGCGCCGATTTCTTGTCCTTCGACTTTCTTTTCCTTTTCCATATATACCTCGTTATTTTGTATTTGCTTATCTATTGTCGTTTCGCCTTCAGACGCCAGAGCGTTTTCTGGCGAGCAGTTCTTCCAGCGAAAAAGCACCGTCTCCCGCAGTTTTTCTGTTTTCTTCACGAAGTGCATGCAGATAGGTATCATATGCCGCTTCGTCATTGGTGCCGAGTTCGGTTCTGTCCGCAATCATTTTCGACACCCGCGCCGTCTCTTCCATCGTGAACGCTTCGTTGAGCATTCCGAGGGAGAACACGCCGTCCGCCTGCCAGTGTTGGGCAAGGAAAGCAAACAATCTTTTTCCTAGTGCGGTTACCAGTTCTTCTTCGGCAAGTGCCTTTCCGTCCTCGGTCCGCGTGAGATACTCCGGATGCAGAAACAGCATTCCGAGAAGATTTTCTTCGATCCTTGCGGCTTTGGGCTGTCTGGCAAAATCGGGATTGACACGGTCGCTGAGTCCGGAGGTGATCCGAATGAGATCACTGCGTCGTTTTTTATCGTATTCCCGCGCGTTTCGTTTCTGCTGCGATACCACATCACTGCGGATACTGGCTGCATCGACGGAAAACTCCTTTGCAGTTCTTTCAATATATATATCCCGTTCCACACTGGAGTACACCCCGGCAATGAAACGGCAGACTTCTGCGAGCGCTTTGACTTTTTCGGCAGCTGTATCCAAATCATATTTTGCACGGACTCCGTCCAGCATGAAGTCGAACTTGCCGCGGCTTTCCTCGATCAGGGAACGGAACTTGTCCGCACCGAACTTCCGGATATATTCGTCCGGGTCCTTGGCGCCGCTCATGCGCAGGATCTTCGGTTCGATTCCGGCGCTTTCCAGAATGCGGATTGCTTTGTCGGTGGCTTTCTGTCCCGCTTCGTCGCTGTCATAGCAGAGGACGACACGGTTGACATATTTTTTGATGATTCTCGCCTGTTCCTCGGTGAAAGCCGTTCCAAGAGACGCGACTGCCGTACCAAATCCGGCATCATGCAGGGCGATGACATCCATATATCCTTCGCAGAGGATGAAATACCCTTCCCCGGCGTTTTTAGCGTAATTGAGTGCGTATAGATTCTTCGTTTTCTTAAATGCAGGTGTATCGGACGTATTGAGGTACTTACGGTCCGATTTTGCCGAATCAATGATTCTTCCGCCGAACGCGATGACATTTCCCGACACATCCAGAATCGGGAAAATGATGCGTGCACGGTAATAGTCATACAGCCCGTATTCCCCGCGTCCTCCGAGGTAGGCTGTTTTCATTTCCTCTTCGGTAAATCCGAGGGATTTGAGATATTTCGCCATCTGCGCACCGTATTCGGGAGCATATCCCAGTCCGAAACGCTTGATGGCGGCGGTGGACATTCCGCGGTCCATGAGGTACTGTCGTCCGGGTGCGCCTATTTCTTCGTCAAAAAGGAATTTTCGATACTGTCTGGCAGCCTCCAGATTCATTGCAAGTACGCGGGAACGGCTGACTCCGTCCTGACGGAAAGAACCGTCATTGAAATCGGGCAGTGTAATCCCGGCACGTTTGGCGAGTGTTTCGACAGCGCCGACATAATCGAGATTCTCCGTCCGCATGACGAAATTGATAACATCTCCGCCCGCGCCGCATCCGAAGCAGTAAAAGCTCTGTGTTCCGGGATAGACCGTAAAGGATGGTGTCCGTTCGCTGTGGAAAGGACAGAGTCCTTTGAGATTGCTTCCCGCGCGCTTGAGCGTTACATAGGAGGAAATCACACTTTCGATATCACAGCGGTATCGGATGTCTTCAATCACATTAGCCGGTATCATGTTTTTCCTCCTTACTTTATTCTTTATTTACTTTTCAAAGCCCGTCACAGCATATCCCGCGGTGTTTCCCATACCTGCGGAACGAACAGCTGCTTGTACAGTTCAATGGCATACCGGTCGGTCATGCCTGCGATATAATCGCACACACATCGCTCCGGCGGCTCGTTCTGCATATTATCAGCATAAAACTGCGGCATTTTCTTCGGATAGCGCAGAAAATAGTCGAACAGCCGCTCCACGAGCTCCATGGCTTTTCCTTCTTCCTTTTTTGCCTGCGGATTATAATATACCCGCTCGAACAGGAATTTTCGCAGTTCTGCCGTGGCTTCTCCCACTTCGGCAGTCATGCAGATTTCGTTTCTGTCCCGGCTTCCATCAA
>JAFQLN010000178.1 GCA_017414585.1 Clostridia bacterium
AGGTTGGCAGAAACGATCCGTGTCCCTGCGGCAGCGGTAAGAAGTACAAGAAGTGTTGCGGCTTCAATCCCAACAATCCCGACGAATAAGAGACGGAGACTTCTGACATGGGATTTGGAATTTTACTGCTCGGATATCCGCTGATTCTCTCGGTAACCCTACATTCCATGGGTTTCTGTTTTGAGATTCTCGGTTATCTGGTCATGTTCCGTGCGCTCACCTTATTGAGTGAATACGGGAAATATTTCCGATATGCCAAATATGCGGTAAGCGCGCTGATTCCCCTCGGCGCGTTTTCCCTCATTTTGCAGAGCTTTTCGTGGTTCGGTGCGGATGCACTGTATGAAACGGTGTCGTCTGCCGTTTCCGTGCCGTACAGTATTCTTTTGGCGTTGGGACTGCTTGTGTTCCACATGCTTCTCCTGCTTGCGGTGAAGACCATTGCACGGGAAGTGGAGCTGCCCAAGCTCGTCACGGAAGCATCGCGCAATATCGTTGTGACATGGCTTTACTTCTTTGCGGCGATTGTGTCCGGATTTCTGGATGTTCCGGCGGTGACCGATGTTCTGCCGTATTATAAGGTGCTCGGCTATGTTTCGCTGTTCGGTGTCATCTGGATTTTGCTGAACGCAAAGATGATCTTTGTCTGTTATATGCGCATCTGTCTTCCCGGCGATGAGGATATGCCCATCGGTGACCGGAAGATGCCGAGACTGTTCGGAAAACCCAAGGAAGAGGTTCTGACAGACGAGGAGATCGCGGCTGCGGAAAAAGCAAAGAAGGAACGCGAAAAAGCCGAATATGACGCGGCAATGAAGCAGCGTCAGGCAGAGCGTACCAAGAAAAACAAGCGAGGCAAGAAAAAATAAGAAACATAAGATGGGAGGATTTCTGACATGAAAACGGCGTATCCGGATAAAACACGCACGGTTCGCGGCGGCTTTGGCTGTATGCTTGCAGCGCTTCTGTTTTTATGGAATCCGCATGTCAATGTCATTGATGTACTCCCGGACTGCATTGGCTGGCTGCTTGCGGCTCTGTCTATGACAGAACTTGCATGGGCAATGGACGATTTTGCGTATTTGCGCCGCAATGCATGGATTCTGTTTGGCATCACAACGGCAAAGCTCGCGCCGATGGTATTTTCGCTGATCGGAGAGAAGACGTTGCCATTGCTTGCCGAGCCGACGCTGGTTCTTACATATACTGTCTGCTTCGGTGCGTTTGAGCTGTTTTTCGGTCTGCGCGTGATGCGCGGCTGGATTGACGGCATTTCAAAATTTGGTATCCTGCACGACAGCCGAGTTGCACTGTACGGAACGAATAAGGAACCGAAAAGTGAGAGAAAACGGAAAAAGCGTATGCGCCGCGATTTTGCGGAAAACCTGCGCCGGATCACCTTCTGGAGTTTTGTCTGGCGGTATGCCGCATCGTTCATTCCGGAGCTTGTCTATCTGCGCTCTACCGAATATCTCGGCAACGTTGTTTACGGTGTCGTCATTGATATCCGCGACTACCGTCCGTATCTGATTATTTTCTTCTCGATGATCGCGGGAATTGTCGGTCTTCGCTGGATGATTCGCTGCTTTGTCTTTGCTTATCGGCTGAAAAGGATACCGCTGTGCAAAACGGGCTTGCTGTGCTGTCAGTGCAGCGTCGGGAACAGATTGTTTCCCGTGCGACGCTGGAACGGTTTTCCATTGCGTTTGGATGCATGCTTATCGGCGGTGTGTTCCTTTGTCACTTTTCTTTTGAAACTGTCAATGTTCTGCCGGACTGTATCGGTCTTCTGTTCCTTGTGATCGCGGTATTTTTACTGCGGAAAAAGACGGAACTTCCGC
>JAFQLN010000179.1 GCA_017414585.1 Clostridia bacterium
AGTTCCTCTTTTTGGTTCTTTTTCTCCTCGCTAAAGGAGAAAAAGAACGAATAAACAGTTTGGATACAAATCAAGGCTGTCGCATTTCGGAATTTTTCCCTAAGTGCGACAGCCCCTTTCTGTTTTTTTATAAAATTACTTCGCGTACAGCATCCCGATCAGCGGATTGATCACCGAAGAGGGCAGTACCTTTGCCAGCGTGCACAGGAACTTGTACCCGAAACCGAGCGTGCATACAGGTCTGCATCCTCTGCGCAGGGCAATTTTCGCAATCATCCGTCCGGCAGCTGCGGGATCCATGCCGTTCTGTTCGTCATGCTCCATGCGCGCCACACTCCGGCTGATTCTGCCGCTGTAGATATCGTCCCCGTCGGCGGATTTCGCACGGGCTGACGTGAATCCGGTTCTGATATCCCCCGGCTGGACAGCGGTGACGGTAATCCCGAACGGCTTCACTTCATTGGCAAGTGCCATCGAGTACGCATTGACTGCCGCTTTCGATGCGGAATAATACGTCTGGAACGGAATCGGGAACGCCGCTGCAACGGAACTGATGTTGACAATTCTGCCGCATCCGGCTTCTCTCATGTGCGGAAGGACAGCCTTGGTGACGTTGACCGTGCCCATGAAATTCACGTCCATCTGAAAGCGCACATCGTCCGCTTCCGTAAATTCAACCGCACCGGAAATCCCCGCACCGGCACAGTTGATGAGCACATCCACCCTGCCTTCGCGGGAGAGAATTTCGTCCACGGCGGTCTGTACGGAGTTTTCATCCGTCACGTCCAGCGTGAGATGCGTGATGCCTTCGATCCGGCTTTCCCGTCGGCTTCCTTCGTAAACGGTGCATCCGGAGGCAGCGAGAGCCTGTGCCGCCGCTTTGCCGATGCCGGAGCTTCCGCCGGTGACAAAGATAACCTTACTGCGCATTGGGAACGGGTGCGTCGATGATCTGCGCGAGGATTTCGGATGCTTCGTCGATCAAAGCCTTGGTGTGCGTAGCCATGCAGGTCGCACGGAGCAGGCATTCGTTTTCCGGGCAGGCGGGCGTGAGAACAGGGTTGACGTAAACGCCTGCATCGTATGCCATGCGTGCGCGGATGAGGGTGTTTTCTTCGCTGTATGTATAAATCGGTACGATCGGGGTGTCCGCTTCAATGATCTTCACGCCGCGGTCGATGAGATTCTTGCGGAAGTACGCGCCGATATCGTGCAGATTGGTGACGATTTCGGGATGCGCCTTCAGATAACGCAGAGCTGCGAGAGCAGTTGCGGCGGATGCGGGCGTGATGGATGCGGAGAAAATAAACGGGCGGGAAACGTGCTTGACGTATTCAACCACTTCGCGGGAAGCCGCCATATAACCGCCGAGGGATGCGAGAGACTTGGAGAATGTGCCCATGTAGATATCCACCTGATCTTCCAGACCGAAGTGGCTGGCTGTGCCGCGTCCGCCCTTGCCGATGACGCCGAGTGCGTGTGCGTCGTCAACCATCACCCGTGCGCCGTACTTCTTGGCAAGTGCACAGATTTCGGGGAGCTTGGCAATATCGCCGCCCATGGAGAAGACGCCGTCGGTTACGATGAGGCATCCGCGGTTTTCGGGAACCTTTTCAAGCTGGCGTTCGAGGTCTTCCATGTCCGCGTGCTTGTACATCAGGAGCTTGCCGAAGCTGAGACGGCAGCCGTCGTAAATGGAAGCGTGGTTTTCTCTGTCGCAGATGACATAGTCGTGCAGACCGACGACCGCGCTGATGATGCCGAGGTTGGACTGGAAACCGGTCGAGAAGGTGGAAACCGCTTCCTTGCCTACGAAGTCCGCGAGTTCTTCTTCCAGTTCCAGATGCATCTGCAGGGTGCCGTTGAGGAAGCGCGAACCGGAGCAGCCCGTGCCGTACTGTTCAATAGCCTTGATGCCGGCTTCCATGACTTCGGGATTGGTGGTGAGCCCCAGGTAATTGTTCGAGCCGAGCATGATGCGGCGCTTGCCTTCCATGATGACTTCGACATCCTGCCGGGTTTCAAGGGCGTGAAAATACGGATATATACCTTTTTCCTTTGCTTCGTCCACGCGGGAACGCTTTCTGCATTTTTCAAAAAGATCAATCATGTGGATGCTCCTTTGGAGTGAAATGTTTGATATTGGAAAGATTATTTTAGAATAATTAAAATTTCTGAATCATTATAATACAAAATAAGAGAAATGTCAATCTTTCTCACGGAATTTTCATGAAAAATGCAAATATAAGGAAGAAATCCCGTTTCCGGAGAGGGAATTTTCCGGACTGCACCGGAATGGAATCAAAACGGGATGGCGTGAAACGGCAATTCTTTTATTTTTTCACCTGACTATTAAAAATTCACGGGAATCTTTCCGCCCTCCTTGACAGAAAAGGGAAAAACTGATATACTTAATCCGGATGACAACGGACGGAGGAAAGACAATGGAATATACATACAGCGAATGGAACGGCTTTCGGCGCGCCGATTTCCGGTTTGAAGACCGTGACGCGCTGATGATTTTCCCGCACGGTGAGCAAAACGGAAAATGGATGATGAAAATGGAATATTTCGGCGCATTTCCGGCGCTGGAAATCGAACTGCTCAGCCGCGGCTGGTGTCTTGCCTATGTGAGAAACAAAAACCGCTGGGGAACGGACGAGGACAGCGATCTCAAAGCCCGCTTTGCTGATTTTGCGGCGGAGGAATTCGGACTGGAAAACCGCTTTGTGCCGGTCGGCATGAGCTGCGGCGGGTTCTGTGCGGTGAATTTTGCCGCGCGTCATCCGGACAAAGTTTCCGTTCTGTACCTCGACGCACCGGTTATGAATATTCTCTCGTTCCCGCTCGGCGTCGGCAGAGACTACGGCACGCCGGAACGCATGAAGGTTTGGCAGGAAGTGGTCGATGCCTACGGACTGGACATTTCTTCCGCGCTGACATGGAGAGAAAATCCCATGGACAAGCTCGGCATTCTTGCGGAACATAAAATTCCCGCTGCACTGATTTACGGCGACAGCGACCCGGTCGTTCCCTATCACGAAAACGGCATTGTGCTGGAAAAGTTCTATCCTGAAAATGGACTGCCGTTCTTTATCCGCGGCAAGGAAGGCTGTGCACATCACCCGCACGGACTGGAGGACAGCATGCCTCTGGCAGACTTCATTGAAGCACACGCATAAACAGGTCAATAAAAATAAAAATAAATATTCTTCACATATTTTGGAGGACAAACAATATGGTAAAAGTAGCAATGCTCTCGAAGTGGCACGTACACGCACCCGGTTATGCCGGACAGCTGAAGAACAGCGGCAAGGCTGAAATCGTTGCTGTATGGGACGACAATGCCGAACGCGGCGAAGCATGGGCGAAGGAACTCGGCTGCGAATTCATCCCCTGCCTGGACACTCTGCTCGCAAGAGAAGACATCGAAGCGGTTATCTGCGATGCTCCCACCACCGCACACTGCGAAATTCTTACAAAGGCTGCCAAGGCCGGCAAGCATATCTTCACCGAAAAGGCTCTCTGCCCGACTGTTGCCGAATGCCTTGAAGTCAAGAAGGCAGTCGAAGAAGCTGGTGTTACCTTCACCATCAGCTATCCCCAGAGAGGACGTCCGTCCGTGCAGTTTGCAAAGAAAATGCTGGAAGCCGGCGCATTCGGCAAAGTTACCCTCGTTCGTTCCCGCGATGCACATAACGGTGTATCCGGCAACTGGCTTCCCGACTACTGGTTCGACAAGGACGCAGCTGCGGGCGGCGCAATGATGGACCTCGGATGCCACCCGATGTACCTCCTTGCACATTTCCTCGGCAAGCCCAAGAGAGTAACCGGGCTCTTCACCGCTCCTTACGGCAAGCCCGTTGACGAAAACGCAGTTGCAATCGCTGAATTCGCGGACGGTGCACTCGGCATCGCTGAAACCGGCTTCGTTTCCGTCGGTTCTCCCCAGACCATTGAAATCTACGGTACCGAAGGCTCCATGATCGCGCACGGCGAGGATGTTCAGTTCACCTCCAAGAAGCTCGCCGGCATCGTGAACGGCTTCATCAAACCCGATCTTCCGCGCGCAAAGGAATCCCCGCTGATGCAGTTCATCAACGCTGTGGAAGCGGGTACCGGTTCTCCCGAATACCTCGGCATCGACGATGCAATCGCGCTGACCGAACTTCTTGAGAACGCATATAAGGGCGACGAATCGAACACCATCGTAGCCATCGACTGATTTATGATCACTGTGCCTGCTGCGGGAGTTTCTGCGGCGGGCATTTGTTTTTGAAAATATGACAAAAATCATTCTTTTACTCGTTCTGACCGTTTCTTTCGTGTACGACCTCGTCCTCTATGCACTTTCCGCCGGACAGAAGAAAAAGCCCCTGCCGGAAAACGTGCGCGATGTCTACAATGCGGAAGAATATGCGCGCTGGGCGGACTATTCCCAGGAAAAACGGCGCGTCAATATCGCAGAGCGGATCTTTGATTTCGCCGTTCTGCTCCTGCTCTACGGAACCAACGTGTTTTCTGCCGTATACAGCGCAATGCCCGGCGGCGAGTACGCGAAATCCGCTCTGCTCATGCTTCTTTATACCGCGTTTCTCACCGTGCTCACGATTCCCTTTGACTGGGTGCGGGAAATGCGCGTGGAGGAAAAATACGGCTTCAACCGGACGACGAAAAAGACCTTTGCCGCCGATCAGGTGAAGGGATTTGCCGTCAATGCACTTCTGAACGTGGGGCTGGTCTGTCTGGCACTGCTCATGTTCCGCACGTTCGGCGCAGGATTCTTCCTCTTCCTCTATGCGGTCATCGCCGTGTTCATGATCGCGTTCTCCATGCTTTCGACAACCTTCATGAAGCTCTACAACAAATTCACGCCTCTCGAAGACGGAGAACTGCGGGATGTGCTGACGAAGATGTTTGCCGATGCGGGATATCAGCTGTCCGATATCTACGTCATGGATGCGTCCCAGAGAACCACCAAGGTGAACGCCTTCTGCTCGGGACTGGGCAAATTCAAGAAAATCGTTCTGTACGACAATCTCGTGAACAACTATACCACGGGTGAAATCGCGGCAGTGTTCGCGCATGAACTCGGGCACTACCGTCACCGCGACACCATGAAGCTGACCGCATATTCCCTCTTTATGATGGCAGTCATCACCGCACTGATCGCTGCATTCGTGCTTGTCCCGCAGATTTCACTCGATTACGGCTTTGCCGCACCGAGCGTGGTCTTCGCTGTCATCGCACTGATGGGCGCGGTTACGGAACCGATTATGACCCTGCTTGCCATTCCGTCGAACGCCATGTCGCGCGCTTTTGAATACCGGGCGGACAGGGAAGCGGTGCTGGCGGGCTACGGGGAAGACATGATCTCCGCACTCAAGAAACTCTCGAAGGACAATCTGAGCGACCTCAATCCCCATCCGGCAGTCGTTGCCCTGGAGCATAACCATCCGACCATGAGCCGGAGAATCGACTGGGTGCGGAAAGCGGGAGGAAAGGCATGATCTTTGAGAAAACGCTTTTGCCGAGAGAAATGGTGCCGACCTTTGAAAGTGTCACGCCGGAGCATCTTTGTGCACTGGGCATCACGCACATCTTCTGCGATATCGACAATACCCTTGCAACCTACGACGATCCCACCCCTCCCGACCGAGTGGTGCAGTGGTGTCGGCGCATGAACGAGGGCGGCGTCACCGTGGCGTTTGTCTCGAACAACGACGAGGCGCGCGTGCAGCTGTTCAACCGCGATTTCGGCTATACTGCATATGCGAAAGCGCATAAGCCTCTGACGGGAAAGCTGAAAAAAGCCATGGCGGATACCGGCGCTGTGCGGGAGCATTCCGCTCTGCTCGGGGATCAGCTTCTTACCGATGCGGCGGCAGGCAACCGTGCGGGACTGTATGTCATCATCGTTCCGCCGATCAAGGATAAAAAGAATCTCTTTTTCCGCTTCAAGCGGTGGCTGGAGATTCCGTATGTGAAAAAATTCAGAAAGAATATGAGCGCAGGCTCTTCTCAAAAAGTACAGAAAGACTGAGGAACAGGATATGAATAAAATGGAAAACCGTTACAGTGCCCTCCGCGCAAAAATGCGTGAAATGGGACTGGACGCCCTTTATGTAAACTCCGCAGAAAACCATCTCTATATGTCCGCATTTGACAACCCGGACGGATGGATGCTGATCACGCTTGAAAAGGCGTACCTCTTTGCGGATTTTCGCTATATCGAAGCGGCAAAAGCGGAAGCCACCGAACTGTGCGAAGTATGCCTCCCCGGCAAGCCCACCCTGCAGGAAATCGTACGTGACTGCGGCATCAAGACCCTCGGCTATGAAGACAGACGCATGACCTGCGCGGCGCTCAGCGGCATCAAGCATTCTCTCGACGGTATGGGCGTGGAATTCGCTCCCGTCGGCGGTGTGTTCACTGAAATCCGCGCGGTCAAGACAGCGGACGAAGTCGAAAGCATCGTCGCCGCACAGCGCATTGCGGAAAAAGCGTTTGAGCATATCGTCAAGACCATCACATATGACATGACGGAAGTGGAAGTCGCTGCGGAGCTGGAATACTTCATGAAGAAGAACGGCAGTGAAAAACCGTCGTTCGATACCATCGCCGTCTCCGGCACAGCATCCGCAAGACCCCACGGCGTACCGCGCAGATGCAAGCTCGAAAAGGGCTTTCTGACCATGGACTACGGCGCAGTCATCAACGGCTATCACTCCGATATGACCCGCACCATCGTCATCGGCAAAGCGGACGCTGATGTGAAGAAGGTCTATGATACCGTTCTCGCGGCACAGCTTGCGGCGATTGAAGCCATCACGGAAGGCGCAAAGAACGCCGACATGGATAAGGCTGCACGCGATATCATCAATGCGGCTGGCTACGAAGGCTGCTTCGGTCACGGTCTCGGTCACGGCGTGGGTCTGGAAATCCACGAAGCTCCCGGTCTGTCCGGCGGCATGGGCGACAGAACCCTCCGCGCCGGCGAAATCGTCACCGTGGAACCCGGCGTCTACCTCGAAGGCAAGTACGGCTGCCGCATCGAGGATATGGTGCTCATCGAAGCGGGCGGCAAGAGAAATCTGACCGAATGCCCGAAGGAAATGATCGAAATCTGACCGGTACGGAGGCGTACTGTCCCCGAAAACAGAACATCCCGCAGAGAGCTGTGACGTTTCACAAATCCTGCGGGATATTTTTGTCTGCTTTGCTTTTTTCGAGTATCTTTTTGATGCGGGAATAGAGAATCAGCCCTCCGATGCTCACGCATGATGTGACAACAAAGACTGCCGCCGCAAAGAGATAGTTTCCGTCTCCCAGCGCACTGCCGCCGATTGCGGAGGTCACAATGGAGGGAAGACGCGCGGTGATGGTGATCAGCAGAAAGGATTTCAGATCTATCGGGAGCAGTCCGGCACAGTAGACGAGAATATCCTTGGGCGTGCCGGGAATGAAAAAGAGGACGAACAGAAGCCGGAACGAGTTGCCTGCCTGCCGGATGAAGCGGACGGACATGAGCTTTTCGCGGCTGATGAACAGCTCCAGTGCTTTCACGCCGAATTTTTTGATCAGCAGAAAGACGACAGTCTGTCCGAGTGCGATGCCTGCGGTGCAGAGAAGCGTTCCGCCGAGCCAGCCGAAGGTGTATCCTGCCGCAATTTCCAAGGGTTCTCCCGGAATGACAGCAACAAAGACCTGCAGAACCGTCATCAGGAAATAGACGAGCGGTCCGAGAACGCCGTGCGTCTGTACCCACGCCTGAAACTGCCCCGGTTCGTCCAGCATGGAGAGAAACGGCTTTCCGATATAAGTGAAGAGCAGGGCGCAAAGGAGCAGATACAGGACCACAGCGCCTGCCGCAAGGATGCGTCTTCGTTTGAGAGACATAACGGCTCCTTTCTGTTATGCGCCTGTCCGGATGGGAAGGAGGGAATGCGCGCGGTGTTCGTTCAGTTCGCAAAGTCCGCCTTCAAACAGACAGGAGAGGCTGTCCATGGCAAGAAAATCCTGCGGATGCATGAGCGCGGGCGGCTTGGGGAGATCGAGCGTACAGCTTTCTTTGAGAACTTTTGCGACAAACTGGGAGCAGAAGAACGAATGCGGCAGTTCCAGCGGAATCGAAAGCCTGCACAGTACAAGCCCGAGAATGCTGTAGTGATAGTCGCCGGCGCGGCAGAGCATGGTATGTACGGCGGATTTCAGCTGGTAATATTCTTTTTCGGAGACGTCGAGCGCCAGAACCGCACAGGGAATGTTGCCCTGCCGGAGATAGAAGCCGTTGTCGATGTGCTCCTCCACCAGTCCGGCGGGAAGCGGCATGGAGGCATGACGGCGGGCAAAGCTGTACAGGGAATGCAGATCGCTGTCGAATGCAATGGAAGCATGCGTGTATGCTTCGCCGGTGAAAAGGCGGATCAGGCGGGAGGGTACGGAAGTACTGCGGGTGAGCAGAATATAGACGGTTTTCATAAATACTCCGGAAAGTTCATCTGAAAAGGTTTTCTTGTGCCATTATTATACTTCTTCGGCAGAAACGGAACAAGGAAGGATTGATTAAGAACAGCCCGCCGGAGATTAAAAAATCATGAGAAAACAGCGGATGGTGAAAAAGACGGAGATATATCCGCTTTAAACAGAAAAACCGCGCATATTCGGCTGATCATCTGCACAATTCTGTTTGCTGGTTATTACGCACAAAAGACGAATGGTGCAGAATATACAAAAACGCTGTCGAAACGGATAAATAACTGTTGCTCGTGCCTATTGCAATTGTGTTCATCCTGTGTTAGAATTATACCCATCATTCAACCGTGCGAAACGATGTTGTCAGGAAAGCCGGGAAACCGCACCGAAGGAGTAACACTCTCAGGGACAAAGGACTGACAGCGGATCGCACTCCGGAGAATCCCGCATCATGCGGGTGCCGAAGGTGCAAGGAAAATCTTTCGGGGTTTTCTAATCTCTCAGGCAAAAGGACGGAGCGGCATATCCCTGCATTTTGCGGGTCTATACGTTTTTTCGTTCTCCGGAGCAGCTGAAGAGATTTCAGTTGCTTTTTATATTTTATTACCGGAGGATTCCCATGGACTTCTTACTTCAGATCGTCAAAACGATCAACACGTATCTCTCAGACTACATTCTCATCATTTTGCTCATCGGCTGCGGTATTTTCTTCACCGTCAAGACCCGCTTTGTACAGGTCCGCTGTTTCGGCGAGGGCATGAAAGCCATGTTCGGCGGTTTCTCTCTTCACGGGAAAAAGCAGAAAAGCGGTATTTCATCCTTTCAGGCTCTCGCAACGGCTATCGCTGCACAGGTCGGTACCGGCAACATCGTCGGCGCCTGCGGTGCGATTCTGACCGGCGGTCCCGGCGCGATTTTCTGGATGTGGATCATCGCCTTCTTCGGTATGGCAACGATTTACGCCGAAGCGGTTCTCGCACAGGAAACCCGCGTTGTCAAAGCAGACGGTACGGTAGCCGGCGGTCCGGTTTACTACATCAACCGTGCGTTCAAGGGTAAATTCGGCAAGATTCTCGCCGGCTTCTTCTCCGTATCCCTCATCATTGCTCTCGGCTGTATCGGCGCAATGGTTCAGTCCAACTCCATCGGCTCCACCATTGAGACCGCTTTCGGCATCCCCGGCTGGATCGTCGGTATCGTCCTGG
>JAFQLN010000180.1 GCA_017414585.1 Clostridia bacterium
AAAAGCGTATCGACAGCACTACCAAAGAGCTGGCTGAAAAAGAAGGCAACGACAGACTGTGGGTTGAAACCAAGTTCTGCCGTATGGCACACATCGTCCGCGGCGGTACTCCGACTCTGTCCGACCGTCTCCTCGCTACGAAGATGGGCGTTCGCGCTGTTGACGAACTGCTTGCAGGCAACTCCGACCTGATCGTTGTTGAACGCGAAGGCAAGATCACCACCTGCGGCATCCGCTGGTCCCAGGTTCTCGACCGTATGTACAAGGGTACGCTCAAGGAAGGTATGCTCGACGCATACACCGCAGAACAGCTCGCTGAAATGGAAGCGTTCATCGCTGAAAAGAAGGCGCAGTTTGCGGAAACTTACGCTATGCTCAACGAACTGGCGAACTGAATGAAAAGCAGACAGCTTCTCCGAAAAGGGGGAGCTGTTTTTTGCACTGAAAGTAAGTGAAAATATCGCCTGTATGCCCTTGACTTATGCGGAAAAATATGTTAAACTACAAAGGAATATAGTCCGTTTGCTGTCCTCTGTTGATTCGACATCTGTGCAGTTTTTGGCAGAGCAGGATGGAAAACAAACGGGAATTCAAAATTATCTTTATTAAGAAAGGCAAAAAGAAATGAAAAAGATTCTTTCATTTGTCATTGCAGCCATGATGGTTGTTATGATGCTTCCTGCTGTCGTTTCTGCTGCTATCGATCAGACCGGAGCAGAATACACGCTCACGGCAGATGAAACACTTACTGATGAAGTCCTTATCATTGTGAACGATTTTGTCCTTGACCTTGGCGGCAAGACAATCACTTCTACGCACGAAGATTTCGCTATCGTTGTTACCGGTCCTAATACTGATGTAACCATCAAGAACGGTAAGATTATCATGAACGGTACCGGTCAGGGTCAGGCTGTTCGTGTTGTAGACGGTGCAAATGTAATTCTTGAAGATCTGACAATTGAAGCAACCGGTTACGGCGTTGTTGTCAGAGATAATACTAAGAATTCTCATGATGAAGCAACTGCACGTCTTGACGGCAATCCTGTTGATGTAACGATCAACAACTGTGACATTACTGCCGGTGTTTATGGTATCAGCGGTAATGGTTATGACCACTTCGATGGTGCTAATATCACAATCAATGGTGATTCTACCATTGAAGGTGAAGATGTTGGTATTTATATCCCCAACGCAGGTACTCTTACCCTTAATGATGGTTACATCACCGGTAAGACCGGTATTGAAATGCGTGCCGGCGATCTGGTTATTCCTACCAATTCCCGCGTTGTTGTGGAAGGTACCGGTACTCCTCTTTCTCAGAATCCGAATGGCAGCGGTTCTACCACCGTTGGTGCTGCTATCGCTGTTTCTCAGCACACGACTAACCTTCCTATCAGTGTTGAAATCGGTGCAGGTACATTCATCAGTGAATCGAATGCATCCCTCTATGAAATAGATGCAGAAGACGAAGTTACTTCTAATGTAACCATTTCTGTTACCGGTGGTAATTTTGAAGGTGCTGTTTCCAGTGAAAACTGTGAATCTTTCATCTCCGGCGGCAGCTTTGATACAGAACTCAATGAAGACTATATTACTGCTGACAAGGAATATAATGAAGAACTTGATCGCGTTGTTTGCGTAGAACATGGTGACTGGGGTTGCTATGATAACGAAGATGGTACTCACAGATTCTGGTGCCGCGATTGCCAGACCAGATTCATTGAAGAACCTCACAACTTCACCGAATGGGAACGCGAAGGTGCTGAAATGGCTCGCTACTGTGTAGACTGCGGTGCTCGTGAAACTGCTGAACTTACTGAAGCTGAAAAAATCAGCGATTACTTCGCTAATTTCAGACGCTTCCTCCTTTGGCAGCTGATGAACGGAAAGGCTGAATAATTCCGCTTTTTCCCGGTCAGTACACAGGTGAAGTCGAATCCGCCTTTGGCTGACGCACATACATCCGAAAATAAAAATCCTCCGGTTTTTTCCGGGGGATTTTTGTATATCTTACGAATTCGTACTGGGAAGCATCGGCTGTACAACATATTCAATGGATACCGGAGCGTGCGGGTGCTGTCTTTCAAAGGACGAAATAAACCGGTCACATACTTTACAGCTGTTCTCATAGTTCGCGGAAGGAAGCATGAGAATGAACTGCGACACACTGCAGCGCGTGATCACATCCCCTTTTCGCAGAGAATGGCTCAGGTGCTTTTCAAAATTGTCCATGACGGAGGAGAGCCTTCTCGGCGACAGATCACTGCCGATGCGGCTTTTCAAGGTCAGCAGGACGGTGTGTATAACAATCCCGCTTCGCACAATTGTTCTCGCCTGTGCCTGATACAACTTCTGGAAAGAGTCGTAATCGCAGACAATCGCACCGGTGATTTCGCCCTGCTCATTCAGCTGTGACTGAAGAAGCTCCGGCGAAACGGTCGTTTTGCTCTGGAGCGAATCGAGCGCTTCCTGATACAGATCTCTGGTTTCCTGATCCGGCACCGCGCTGAATGCGGAAAGGAGAAGCTGGCTTAAATCTTCGTATATCCGGATCACTTCCTGATACTCTTCCCGATGCAGGAGAAAGCGCATCAGATACCGATGGATTTTTTCACTGTACGGATCAATCCGGATCGCTTTGCGGCAAATGGCAATTCCTTCATCGAAACGGCACGCTTGTTCCAGCGCCGGAATGACTCTGTCGATCAGCATTTCATACTGATTGTGATAATGTGTCTGCATGGGAAGAACCCAGATTTCCGAAAACTGCGGTGCGAGAAACTTGCCGTTGTATAATTCCAGCGCGGAAAGGCAGATTTCCGTTTCATCAGCATCGGAAGCGTCATGCAATGCCCGGATCCGCTCTTCAAACAGTTCCGTGTCGATAACGGCTTTTACATCCGGATTCCACATATAACCGCCGTTTTTGGAGAGAAGGAGCTGATAGCCGCCATGGGGAGTAAGCGGATGAAGAATCTGACGGGCTCTGTGAATCGCTGTTCGCATGGCTCCGGCAGGGTTGTCATTTTTTTCCGGTTTCCAGATGACGGAAAGCAGTTCGTCGGTGGATACCCAGTTTCCGCGATGGCAAAGGAGATATGCCAGAAGATTCCAGATCAGCTTGGAGCGGTTGCCGGTGCAGCTGATTCGCTGGTCTGCACAGGTTAACGTGAATTCGCCCAGCATATTGATATGAAGCACATCGTGTTTCATGGAACTTCCTCCTATCAGCAGTCTCAAAAGTCATGATTTCTTCTAATAAATAGTTTATAACTATTTTGCAGCATTATCAATAAGAAAACGGATTTTTTATATAAAAATCGTTTCTTTTGCCGGAAATTTTGAAGGCTGCATATTTCATGCAGAATTAAAAACAGGATTATACAAAAAACAGAGGGGATTCGCAGGTATGGGCTATGTATTCTCAGAATAACCTAGCGCGTTGTCAAGCAGAACAATCAGTTCCAGAACACTGCGGAAGCACTCTTCCTGTTTTCCTTCCGCCCATGCGAGCGTTCCCTGCCAGCTGGCATTCTGCCGGAATAAAATCCGAAGGGAGAATGTAGCGGCTGCACCTTTTTCCGAGTATCCCGATGCGGGAGATGACTGCGGGCGGTTATGAGGATCCTGGAACTTTCTTAACGCAGTAAAGGACTGAGGAAAATTTTCACAGTCCAGAATGTCGTTGATTTTTAACACAAGCTGTGTCAGTCCATGAAAAGGATGTATTTCCATGGTAGACGCAATCTGAAAGCGACCGCTCGGAATCTGATGATCATAGGAATCAACATAGATCATGACTGTTCTGTTCAATTCACCCTTCAAGATTGTGCCGCCTCCTTTGAAATATCTTTTATTGTATATATTGTAGCAGAAAATTGTTACAAATAATGTTACATATCGGAAATTTTTTGTCAATTTGAGATTTCTTACAAAAAAATGTGACATACCGGACTGAAAAATTACGAAATAATATTTTGTTAGATAAACAAACATCAAAGATGTAAAGAATTTTGTTATGCTTGCATATCGTACAAAGGAGGAAGAACGACGGAGGAGATTGGCTGTTCTGATTATGCCTTGAAAAAAAGGATCGGGATGAAAAAAGAGATAAAATTTATCTGTGATGTATGTTCAGTTTGGAAAATGTTCATGATATATCTGATAAAAATTTGATTTCGAATGGGAAGAAAATGGGAAAAAAACTGTTGAAAAAAACACGAATTCCTGTTATAATAATTTCATTAAAATGAATTTTCGGGAGAGACTGGTGTTTTCATGAAACTCGATAAGGAAGTACTCCGTGAAAACAGAAAAATGGCGGTCGGATGTCTTGTCTGTACCGTTCTTGTCATGGCGGGTTTCCTGTTCGCACGTCAGTTTGACTATACCGTTGTTCTCGGCGGTGTGATCGGCTGGATGCTTGCGGTCGGAAATTTTTTCTTTATGTCTGTCGGAATCACCAAAGCGCTGGAGACGGGCGAAGAAAACGCAGCCAAACTGAAAATGCGTACCTCCTATGTCACGCGGACGGTGGTTATGCTTGCCGTGATAGCGGTTTCTCTGGTTCTCGATCAGATTCACTGGCTTCCCGTTGTCGCGTCCGTCTTTTATCCGCGCATTGTCATCACCGCGCTGAATCTTTTCTCACTGGCAGTATCGCGCAGAAAGCACCTTGCCGGAGAGGATGCCGAAACGCAGGAGGATGAAAAGCCGAACGTGCAGCCGCAAAGTGAAGACGACCCGGAAGAAGAAACGGACGGTTTTGAAAAGCTCGTACGGGGATTTTATAAAGCGCCCGTTCCCGGTGAGGAAAATAAAAAACAGGATCAGTCATCCGACTGATTCCGGCGGAGGAAAAATCAATGGATAATATCAATATAACCGGTGCGAAAATCTATTTTGAAATTCCGGTTTTCGGCGGGATTCCGATCACGGAAACGCAGGTCAATTCGTGGATTGTCATGCTTGCCGTTACGATTCTCTGCCTTGTCCTGACACACGGTCTGAAAGTTCGTCCCACATCCAAACGGCAGGTTGTTGCGGAATGGATTGTCGAGAAGGTGGATGGGCTTGTCAAAGCAAACATGGGTGAAAAGTTCATGGGATTTGCGCCGTTCGTGGCAGCAATTCTCTCGCTGTCCGCTCTGTCGTCCTTGTCGTCCCTCCTCGGAATGTACCCTCCGACAGCTGACCTCAACACAGTAGCGGGCTGGTCGCTGCTCGTCTTTACCCTGATCACGTTTTACAAGATCAAATCAGGCGGATTCGGCGGCTACCTCAAGGGATTTACCGAGCCCTTCGCGCTGTTCACCCCGTTCAATATCCTTTCCGAACTCGGTACCCCCGTTTCGATGGCGTTCCGTCACTTCGGCAATGTCGTATCGGGCACGGTGATCTCGACGCTGATCTACGCGGCACTTGCGGCGGCATCCGGTGCACTGTTCGGGTGGCTTCCCGGTATTCTCGGCAAGATTCCGTTTTTACAGGTCGGTCTTCCGGCGGTACTGTCGATTTACTTTGACCTTTTCTCGTCCTGTATGCAGGCGTTCATCTTCTCGATGCTGACGATGCTGTATATCTCTTCGGCTGCGGGAGAAGAAACTTAATCTGTTATACAAGCCAAAAACAATTCTATAAAAAACAGGAGAAAAAATTATGGAACTCGCAAATGCAAAAGCAACGATTATGGCAGGCTGTGCAATCGGCGCAG
The DNA here is from genome assembly GCA_017414585.1 of Clostridia bacterium. The sequence goes on from JAFQLN010000180.1 coordinate 5,714, forward strand.
GTCTTTCTCTGATCGCAGGTATCGGCCCCGGTATCGGTGAAGGTTATGCAGTCGGCAAAGCCTGTGAAGCAATCGGCAGACAGCCCGAATGCAAAGGCTCTGTCACGTCCACGATGATTATGGGCTGTGCCATCGCAGAAACCACCGGTATCTACGGCTTCGTTATGGGTCTCCTGCTCATGCTCCTCGCTCCGAATCTCTTCATCAGCAAGCTCTGATTCATCAGCGGATTCTGATGAGAATGACGGAACAAAGCGGAATATACGCAGAGGGAGTATAAACATGGATGGCGAATACCTTGAGCTGATATCACTGAATATCTGGCATATTATTGTAACGATCGCCAATCTTCTGATCCTCGCGCTGATCATCAAAAAAATCCTCTGGGAACGTGTCAAAAAAGTCGTTGCCGAACGGCAGGGACAGGTGGACGATATCTACCGTTATGCCGAAGAAGCGCTGGACCAGGCGGAGCACGATAAAAAGCTCTACGGTGAGAAAATCGCCGGCGCCAAAGAGGAAGCGGATTCTATCGTCAAGGCTGCCGTACAGCGTGCGGATCGTCTCGGGGATGAAATCATCGCGGACGCAAAGGTCAAAGCTGCCGATACCATGAAAAAGGCGGAAGCGGAGATCGAACAGGAAAAGAAGAAGGCTATGAACGAACTCAAGAACGAAGTCGCGGAGATTTCCGTACAGATCGCCGAGTCCGTTGTCGGACGTGAAATTACCGAAGACGACCACCGTGACCTGATCGACTCGTTTATTGAAAAACTGTAAGCATACGGTTGTATTATGAATGAAATCATTACTGAATACGGCGGCGGACTGTTTCTGCTTGCCGAAGAAGAAGGGCTGGAGGATCAGCTGCTCGGGGAAACGCGGATGCTTGCGTCCCTTCTGACAGCGGACTATACACGCCTGCTTATCAATCCGAATCTGCCGAAGGAACAGCGGATTGCCATCGTCGGGGAACTTCTCGACGGTCGGGTTCATCCGTATATGGCAAATTTCGTCAAACTGATGACGGAACGCCGGCTGGCATCGGCACTGAAGGGCTGCTTCGGCGAATACGAACGTCTGTATTACGAAAAATTCCGTGTTGTCCGGGTTCTTGCGGAAAGCGCAGTGGAACTCAGCGAAGCACAGAAGAAGCGGCTGGAAGAAAAACTGACCGCGCATACGGGCTGCCGCATTGAAGTCCGTTACAGCATCAACCCGTCGCTGATCGGCGGGATGCGGCTGTTCTACAACAACCGCGAAATCAACGACAGCATCAAATCCAGACTCACCGAAATCGGCGCTGTTTTATCCGATACGGTGGTGTGACTGAAAGATTAGGAGATATACTATGGGAATCCGTCCCGATGAAATATCGAATATCATAAAGAACCAGATTAAGCAATACGAAAACAAAGCCGAAGAAGCCGAAACCGGCACTGTCATCACAGTCGGTGACGGTATCGTGCGCGCGTTCGGACTGGATAACTGCATGGCAAATGAGCTGGTCACCTTTGAAGGCGGCGAGCACGGCATGGCGATGAACCTTGAAGAACAGACCGTGGCGATTGTTATGCTCGACGATACATCTGAAATCCGCGAAGGTTCCAAAGTCAAGCGTACCGGCGGCGTTGTGTCGGTTCCTGTCGGAGACGGCATGATCGGACGCATCGTCAACGCACTCGGCAAACCGATTGACGGTAAAGGACCGACCGGATGCACCGAAACCTATCCGATCGAACGCATCGCACCCGGCATTATCAAGCGTAAAAGCGTTTCCGTCCCGCTGCAGACCGGTATCAAAGCGATTGACTCCATGATCCCGATCGGCAGAGGGCAGCGAGAACTTATCGTCGGTGACCGTCAGACGGGGAAGACAACCATTGCCATTGATACGATCCTCAACCAGAAGGATACCGGTGTTATCTGTATCTACGTTGCCATCGGTCAGAAGAACTCGACCGTTGCGGGCATTGCGGAAACCTTCCGGAAAGCAGGCGCGGACAGTTATACGATCATCGTAGCCGCAACCGCATCCGAAGGCGCACCGCTGCAGTATATCGCACCGTATTCCGGCTGTGCGATTGCAGAGTACTTCATGGCGCAGGGAAAGGACGTTCTCATTGTCTATGACGACCTTTCCAAGCACGCCGTTGCATACCGTGCACTGTCCCTGCTCATCCGCAGACCTCCGGGACGTGAAGCATACCCCGGCGACGTCTTCTACCTGCACTCCAGACTGCTCGAGCGCTCTGCGAGACTTGCTCCCGAGTACGGCGGCGGTTCCATTACCGCTCTGCCGATTATTGAAACACAGGCAGGCGACGTGTCCGCCTATATCCCGACAAACGTCATTTCCATTACGGACGGACAGATCTTCCTTGAAACGGAACTCTTCCACGCGGGCATTATTCCCGCTGTCAACCCCGGTATTTCCGTATCCCGAGTCGGCGGTTCCGCGCAGATCAAGGCAATGAAGAAAACTGCGTCCTCCCTCAAGCTGCTCTATTCACAGTACAGAGAACTGCAGGCATTTGCACAGTTCGGCTCCGACCTCGACGCGGATACCAAAGCCCGTCTGGCACTCGGTGAACGCATTGTGGCGATTCTCAAGCAGGACAAGAACGCACCCGTACCTGTGGAATACCAGATTGCAATTATTTTCGCGGCAGTCAACGGATACCTGAACGAAATCGAAGTCAAGGATGTCCCGGCATACGAACGCGAACTTCGTGCCTTCATGCAGATGCGGTATGATGAACTGATGAAGCGTATTGTCGAAACCGGCGTGCTCACCGATGAAGATACCGAACTGATGAAGCAGGCTGTCAGCGAATGCACGGAAAAATTCCGCACCGAGACCTATGGCGTGATGCCTGACTGATTGCGGAGGAGTGTGCTATGGGAGCCAATATCAAAGCGATCCGAGCCCGCATCAAAAGTGTCGATTCCACAAAGCATATCACAAAAGCCATGAATCTGGTGGCGTCATCCAAAATCCGCCGTGCCAGTGCGCGCATGGAGCAGTCCCGGTTTTTCCGGCAGGTTCTTCTTGACGCATTTGCGGATCTTGCGGCGGAAAAAAGTTCGTATTCCGAACAGCGCAGCCGCAGTCTTCCGACCCTGTATATCATCATAGCGGGCGACCGTGGACTTGCCGGCGGATACAACAACAATATTTTCCGATCCGCGATGACCATGCTGAATGGAAACGACCTTATTCTGCCGATCGGCAAGCGTGCGGTGGAATACTATAAGGCACACGGGAATGTTATATCGGAAGAATATATTTCCGCGGAAAACTTCACAGCGGAGCAGAGTGCGCAAGCCGCATACCGGATCCGCGATTTGTATGACCGTGGGGAAATCGGGGCAGTCAGTCTGATTGCGACAAAATTTGTTTCGATGCTGTCGCAGGAACCAAGCCTCACCCGTCTCCTGCCGCTCGAAATGCAGAAACCGGAGAATGCAGAAGAAGATTTTGCACCTGCCGCTCTCGTTGAATATGAACCGAGCGCGGAAGAAGTTCTTGCAGCAGCAATTCCGGAATATATCTCCGGTGTGCTGTATACTTCCGTGATGGAAGCGTTCGCGTCGGAACTTGCCGCAAGACGTTCGGCGATGGATACGGCTACCAAGAACGCCGATGCCATGCTCGACGATCTCAGTCTCAAGTACAACCGTGCAAGACAGGGTGCGATCACGCAGGAAATCACCGAAATTGTCGCCGGCGCCAATGCCTGAACGGCTCAAAACGGCGAAAAACTGAAAAGTTATCTGAAAACGATCTGATCAAGATAGAAAAATCCAAATCCTTTGGAGAAACAATATGTCAACAAACAAACATATCGGTACTGTAACACAGGTTATCGGTCCGGTAGTAGACGTCCGCTTTGACGACGGGAATCTGCCGGATATCCTGAACGCAATCGAAATCGAGTTTTCCGGCAGCCGTCTCACCGTTGAGGTTTCCAACCATATCGGTGACAATGTTGTACGCTGCATCGCCATGGGTTCGACGGACGGTCTTGTCCGCGGGACGGAAGCTGTCGATACCGGCAAGGGAATCACGGTTCCCGTCGGTTCCGAAACACTCGGCAGAATTTTCAATGTTCTCGGCGAACCCGTCGATGAAAAGCCCGCGCCGGAAGGTGAACGCTGGGAAATTCACCGTCCCGCGCCGAAATATGAAGAACAGTCCGTGGAAACCGAGATTCTCGAAACGGGTATCAAGGTTATCGACCTGATCTGCCCCTATACCAAGGGCGGTAAGATCGGTCTGTTCGGCGGTGCCGGTGTCGGTAAAACCGTTCTCATTCAGGAGCTGATTCACAATATTGCAACCGAACACGGCGGCTACTCCGTCTTCACCGGTGTCGGTGAACGTTCGCGTGAAGGAAACGACCTTTATAATGAAATGAAGGAATCCGGCGTACTTGCGAAAACGGCGCTCGTCTACGGACAGATGAACGAACCGCCGGGAGCAAGAATGCGCGTAGGCCTGTCCGGGCTCACCATGGCGGAATATTTCCGTGACCGCGAAAACCAGGACGTGCTCCTCTTCATTGACAACATTTTCCGCTTCACGCAGGCAGGTTCGGAAGTTTCCGCACTGCTCGGAAGAATGCCTTCCGCTGTAGGCTACCAGCCCACATTGGCAACGGAAATGGGTGCGCTGCAGGAGAGAATTACCTCCACAAAGAACGGCTCCATCACCTCCGTGCAGGCGGTCTACGTGCCGGCAGACGACTACACCGACCCCGCTCCCGCAACGACATTCGCGCATCTGGATGCAACGACTGCACTCAGCCGTTCCATCGCATCGCTCGGTATTTATCCGGCTGTTGACCCGCTGGAATCTTCGTCGCGCATTCTCTCGCCCGAAGTTGTCGGCGAAGAACACTACCGTGTTGCGCGTGAAGTACAGAGAATCCTTCAGAGATACAATGAACTGCAGGATATCATTGCGATTATGGGTATGGACGAACTCAGTGCGGAAGACAAGCTGACCGTATCCCGCGCAAGAAAAATCCAGCGTTATATGTCGCAGGCGTTCCATGTTGCCGAACAGTTCAACGGTCTCAAGGGGCAGTATGTTCCGATCAAGGAAACCATCCGCGGCTTCCGTGAAATCCTCGATGGAAACTGCGACAACCTGCCCGAAAGCGCGTTCCTTTATATCGGTACAATTGACGAAGCGTTCGATAAGGCAAAGAATGCCTGACGGATGAGAATCGAAAGGTGCTGGACGGATGAAAACATTCAAATTACAGATTGCCGCACCCGACGGACTTCGTTATGACGGGGAAGCGGTACAGCTTTCCGTGCGCGGAATCGGCGGCGAACTTGCCATTCTGGCGGGACACATTCCGTTCGTGACTGCGCTCCGTTCCGGGGAATGCCGCGTGTACCTCGAGGATGGCGGAATCCGGCGTGCGAACTGCTCCGGAGGAATGCTCATGGTATCGAAGGAATGTGTGCGTGTGCTGTCGTCGGATTTCAAATGGACAGAAGAATAAACAAAAGCAGGGTTTTTCTAATCGGAAGATCCTGCTTTTTCTCTTTTTCTGAAAATTGTCTGAAGTCGGGCTGAAAGGTTTGAAAAGTTCATTGACAAACGTACAGATATATGCTACCATGGCAGAAATAGGAGGCGATGTTATGCGGACGGCATTCTTTTACGCATTGCGGGAGTTATATAGAAGGCGTATGCATTTTGCGGATATCATTTTCCTTGCCGGATCGGCTGTTTTTGTTCCCGTAACCCTGTACGGATATACAGAAGCACAGCGAGGAAACGGCGGGAACAGACAGTTTGTATTTTTCTTTGTTCTGACTGCTGTTCTGTTGTACAGCATGGCGGTAATGTCTCTCGCGGATAAGTATGACAAGTTTTCGGGCGATTACCGGATTCTGCATCGGCTCGGACTGAACCGCGGACATCTATTGATCATACAGGTTGTGGAAATGACTGCGGTTTTCATCTGTGCATCAGCAGTTTTCTATCCCCTTTCGATTGCCTTTCTTGCGGGGATTATTGCATGGTACAACAGGATGCTTGACGCATACCCGTGGATGGCTGAAGAACGCTTTGCACAGTTCAGTCTGCCCGAGAAGATCGAGCTTCCGCATTTTTGTAAAGAAATTCTCCTTCTTCTGCTGGCTGTCTGGTTTGTTCTGCTTCTAGCGTCCACAGCGGCGTATCTGATATCCGGAAAAACAAAAAATTCCCCCGTACAGCTTCGGCTCGGAAACGGTCTGCTTCCGGGAGAGGAATGTCTGGAGAGGAGAAATGATTTGTCCGCTTACGCACGGGCTGTGTCGGGGAGAATGAGGCGGCAGATGAAGCATGGCGGAAAAACAGC
>JAFQLN010000181.1 GCA_017414585.1 Clostridia bacterium
CAGACTTTACGATATGCGATTTTGTCGCCGACAGACGCGCACCTACTCCCTCTGCGGCAGCCGAACTTGCTGTTCCCGACACAGCGGAATTGAAACGAAAAATCAACAATATCATCACACGTGAATCGGATGTGCTTCGTTCCATGCTTCGACTGCGCCGGGAAAGACTCGATACGCTTGAAAAGAGCCGTGCGCTGACCGATCCGATGACGCCGATCAACGACCGCAGGATGACAGCGGATCAGCTGCAGGACAGACTGATGCGAGCAGAAGAGAACATTCTGCAGATGAAAAAGGCACAGATGGCAGCACAAGCCGGAAAACTGAACGCACTCAACCCGCTGTCCGTTCTTTCGAGAGGGTACAGTGCGGTCTATAAAAAAGAAGACGGAAAGCTGGTCAGAACGATCGACGATGTACAGCCCGGCGACGAGGTTGCGTTCAAAACCATCGGCGGCGAAGCGATATGTACCGTCAACGAAACCAGAAAGAAATAAAGAAATCTGTGGTATAATTATGGATAATCAGGAAATGACATTTGAAACCGCGATTGCACGGCTGGAAGAAATTGTCCGGATGCTGGAAGGCGGCAGTGCACCGCTGGATAAATCCCTCGCACTGTTTGAAGAAGGTGTGGCACTGGTCAAGCTCTGCAACGCACGCCTTGACACTGCGGAACAGAAAGTAAAAATTCTCACGGCAGGTCCCGACGGGAATCTTGTCGAAACCGATATGAAGTGAGCCTATGGAAAAGTATGCAAATATTGTAATCGAAGATATCCTGCGGGATAAAGCTGAAAAAATCGAAAGAGCACTCGAAACCTATATGATGGAGAACTATACCGGCACGACCGTGACTGCGGATGCAATGCGCTATGCGCTTCTCGGCGGCGGAAAACGGATCCGTGCATTTCTGGTTCTCGAATTCTGCAAACTGTTCGGCGGCAGTGAAGAAGCGGCAATGCCGTTTGCGTGCGCACTTGAATGCATTCATGCTTATTCACTCGTCCATGACGATCTCCCATGTATGGATGATGACGATCTGCGCCGGGGCAAACCGTCCTGTCATAAGAAATTCGGCGAAGCGGAGGCACTCCTTGCCGGCGACGCTCTCCTGACGCTCGCCTTTGAACTGTGCGCATCCAATACCTATGTTTCGCATAAATCCGTCCGGCTTGCTGTCACAACGCTGGCACATGAAGCTGGCGCGGTCGGCATGGTTGGCGGACAAACGCTCGATCTTGCCAATCAGGTCGAATCCTATCAGGATCTGCGCACGATTTACCGTAAAAAAACGAGCGCACTTATTTCGGCAGCCTGCCTGCTCGGGTATTTTGCCGCTGTTGATAAACCGGTGCAGAAAGATATCCAGAATCTCCGGCTGTATGCGGATGCTGTCGGACTGGCATTCCAGATCCACGACGATGTACTGGATGTAAAAAGCGATACAGCAACGCTCGGAAAGACAGTCGGAAGCGATGAAAAGAACAATAAGAAAACCGTTCTTGCTTTTATGTCCCTCAAGGAAGCGGAAGAAGAAGAAGCACTGCTCACCCTTCTTGCCGTTGAAGCAATTTCAGCATATGAAAACAGTGATGTGCTGTGCAAACTGGCAATCTGGCTGCTTGCGAGGAAAAAATGAGACTGGATGTCTATCTTTATTCGGAAGGATTGGCAAAAAGCCGCAGCCGTGCCGCATCCCTGATTGCAGGCGGATTTGTAACGGTTAACGGTGTTGCTGTCACAAAAGCATCGTATGCGGTGGAAGACAATGACAGTATTGCCGTAACCGGCGAAGAGCATCCGTTTGTAGGACGCGGCGGAATGAAGCTGGATGCCGCTCTCGAACAGTTCGGAATCGACGTGACGGGACTTGTCTGTGCGGACATCGGAGCGTCTACGGGCGGATTCACGGACTGCCTGCTTCGGCGCGGTGCTGCTCATGTGTACGCAGTGGATTCCGGTCATGATCAGCTTGACGAGTCCTTGAAAAACGACAGCCGTGTGACCAATATGGAAAACTGCAACGCGCGTTATCTCACAAAAGAACTGCTCGGAAGAGTCTGCGACTGCGCTGTGGCTGATCTTTCCTTCATTTCGCAGACTTTGATTCTGCCCGCGGTTTCCTCCGTCCTTTCCGAAAACGGTCAGTATATTGCCCTGATAAAACCGCAGTTTGAATGCGGAAGAACGGCAATCGGAAAAGGCGGCATTGTCAAAGATCCGAAACAGCACAGGGAAGCCGTCCGGCAGGTGCTGACTGCCGCAAATGCAAACGGACTTGCGCCGCAGAAACTCATGAAGTCTCCGATTCAGGGAGGCGACGGCAATACGGAGTTTCTTTTCTGGGCGGCAAAAGGAAAAATCAATCTTGTAACGGAAAACGATATCGCCGAGGCGGTAAAGAACAAATAAACACAATCGCACTTTCCCAAAACATCATCAGATGCCGGCTGTCCGGTGAAAGGAATGTCATGAAAGTAAAGAGACACAACAAGATTCTCGAAATCATTGAAAATTACAACATTGAAACCCAGGAGGAACTGATTGCCAAACTCAAACTGGCAGGTTTTGATGTTACGCAGGCGACGGTTTCACGCGATATCCGCGAACTGAAGCTCCTCAAGCAGATGTCGGATATGGGAACCTATAAGTACGTCGTTCCCAAGAACAACGTCAGTGAAAACCAGCACGTGTACAGCCGTGCAATCGCCAGCTCCATCAAAAGCGTCGATTCTTCCATGAACGATATTGTGATCAAAACCTATCCCGGTATGGCGCAGGCAGTAGCGGCAGGTGTGGACTCTCTGCACGAAGCGGATATTCTCGGCTGTGTTGCGGGGGATGACTGCATCATCATCGTGACGCGCGATACGGAAGCTGCTGTGGCAATCGCACACAGAATCACAAAGCTGATCAATTCCTGATCGGGAAGGGGATCGGTTATGTTATGGAACCTGTCCATTGAAAATATTGCCGTTGCCAGACAGCTGGAAATCAGCTGGCGAACCGGCTTTACAGTCATTACGGGAAAAACAGGTGCCGGCAAGTCCATCATCATCGACAGCCTTCTCTTGCTATGCGGAGCGAAAAACGGCCGCGAACTGATCCGTACCGGGGAAGAAAAAGCTACGGTTTCCGCTATTTTCGGCACAACGGAAACGGAGAGGGAAAAGCTGACAGATCTCGGTTATCCGCCGGATGAAAACGGAGAGATCCAGATTCAGAGACAGGTAACGGCGGACGGACGTTCAAGCGCAAAAATCAACCGCAAGACCGTTCCGGTTTCTTCTCTCAGAGATGTGGCACCTATTCTTATCGGTATTCAGACACAGAGTGAACGAAGTGCTTTTGCCGATAAATCTACGTATGCCGGTCTGCTCGATGCGTTTGCGGACGACCGCGCAGAACTGGAAATCTATGAACAGCATTACAGCGAACTTACCGCTGTTAGGGCTGAAATCGCGTCTCTGAAAGAAGCGATGCTGCAGCGGGAAATGATGCTCGACATTCTCCGATATCAAAAGAAGGAGATTGAATCCGCCAAGCTCAGTACTGACGATGAAGAAGAACGTCTGCTGCGCCTGCGGACGAAACTCAAGAGCATCGAACGCTTCGCAAAATACACGGGAATTGTTACAAAAGCACTTTCCAGCAACGAAAAAGGCGCAACAGCCGCATACCTCCTTGAACGGGCGGAAGCGGCTCTATCGCAGCTCGGAGATGTAATCGAAGGCGCTGAAGATATGGCACAGCGTCTTGCAGGCTACCGGTACGAAATTATCGACATAGCTGAACGGGTGAGCGATGCCATGAACGGCGATGATCTTGAAAATCCCGCGGAAAAACTGACGCAGGTGGAAAACCGCCTGTCCCTTCTGGAAAAGCTCGAGAAAAAATACGGCGCTACCATTCCCGAAATCAAAGCGAAAAAAGCGGAGATCACCGCAAAAATCGCTGATCTCGAGGAAGGGGATCTGCGGCTGACGGAGCTGGAGCGAAAGCAGGCGGAGATCGAAGAAAAAGCCGGTGAAGCTGCCGCAAAACTGAGTGAAAAGCGGACCAAGGCAGCAGCGGTTCTTTCGGAAGAGATCATCACCTCTCTCCGGTTTCTCGATATGCCCAAGGTGCGCTTCCGCATTTCCGTCGTGATGACCCGTGATCCTTCCGGAGCACTGCTGTTCAAGCCCGACGGATGCGACGATGTGGATTTTCTGATTTCCGTCAACACGGGCGAAGAAATGCAGACACTCGGCAGAGTATCCTCGGGCGGTGAGCTTTCGCGCATCACGCTGGCTGTGAAAACAGCGATGGCTGAAAAGAACGATTCCGGAACGCTTGTATTTGACGAAATCGACGCAGGTGTGTCCGGCGGCACATCCGAACGGATCGGGATTCTTCTCGACCGGCTTGCCAAAAACGCGCAGGTCATATCCGTAACGCACTCCCCGCAGATTGCTTCCATCGCAGGATGCCATCTTCTGATCGAAAAATCGGAGACGGACGGCAGAACCGAAAGCTCTGTGCGGGAAATCACGGGCGAAGAGCGTACAGCGGAAATTGCGCGCATCATCGGCGGCATTGAAGTGACCGAAAAACAGTTTGCGGCGGCACGGGAAATGCTGAAGATGAAATAATCGAAAAATGCAGATTGCCTTTCGGTAAATCTTCAAATAATCCAAAATAAAAATAACCATAATACAGGAGCAAAAAACCAATGACTATTTTTGACGAACTCAAAGCGCGCGGTCTGATCGCGCAGATGACTGACGAAGATGAAATCAGAGACCTTATCAACAACGGTAAGGCGACCTTCTATATCGGCTTCGACCCCACAGCGGACTCCCTCCATGTCGGTGACTTCATGGCGCTCTGCCTGATGAAGAGACTCCAGATGGCAGGCAACCGTCCCATTGCACTGATCGGCGGCGGTACCGCAATGATCGGCGACCCCTCCGGCAGAACCGATATGCGTTCCATGATGACCCGCGAAACCATCCAGCACAACTGCGACTGCTTCAAGAAGCAGATGGAACGCTTCATCGAATTCGGTGAAGGCAA
>JAFQLN010000182.1 GCA_017414585.1 Clostridia bacterium
CCAGGGACAGCCGACGCGGAGAACGCAGTTGCCGATTGCGAGGGAGTACGCTTCATCGAATGCGAGCTTTCCCGCTGCGAGGTCTTCTTTGATCTGGTCGGATGCATACCGGTCGATCAGCTTCTGACCATACAGTTTTGTACCGTCGCCGGTCAGATAGATTGAGTACGGCACCACCGGCTGTTTCTTATGTGCGATTGCGTTTTTGACAGCTTCGTATCTGGTCATGATAATCCTCCATGGTTTGTATCTGCGCAGATCGTGTAATTCGCCTGCGTCAGGTCTTTTTATATCTACCGGTCAGCTGCTTCTGTACAGTCTGTATATGTCAGCCCTGTGCGGCAGAAATGACCTTCTTTAACACGGAGACAACAAGATCCACGTCCGCCTGCTCTGCGTTCTCTCTTGCTTGCACCACTCTCGCCGCACTGACCGCGCTCTTGAGTTTCTTCCATGTCTCGCGGTTCAGATTTTCGTAGTTCATGATTTGCGCTTCATGCAGAAGTCGGGCAAGTTCAGTCTTGTCCGCGCTGTTTTCCGCAAGATCGCGCACTGTCAGGGACACGGTACAGGAAGCCAGCACCTCCCCGAGCAGCGGCACACGCACGTTATAGGGCTGATGATTCTGATACGGGGACAGCCCGCTGATCGTCGTCGCGTTGTAGATCATAAACGGAATTCCGTCTTCAAGATAAAGCTGTGAGCGTTCGTAATACTGCACTTTCTGCACGCCCTTTTCCCACGGAATCTCGTTTCTGAACGCCAGTCTGTTTTCGGAAAGCGCCCAGTTGTTTTCGTCCGGACTTTCAAAAAGCGCATACGAGTACCCGTCGGTCACGCCCGTCCAGTTCCCCTTGGTCATGTCTTTCGCCAGCGCGTAATACTTGCCCGCATTGCGCCAGACGTAGCAGTCCTCGACAGAAAAGCCTACCTTGGGATCGCGCATGATCGGTGCCTTTGACCGCTTGAACGGACCGAGCGGAGAATCGGAAATGCCGTATCCCGTCGCGCAGATATTCTGTCCCTCGTACACACCGGCTGCCTTATAGATAGCATAGTAGAAATACGTGCCGTCTTCCCGCTTGATTTCGGTTACAGAGGGGTTCGAGGTAAATCCGCTTTCCCAGTCTCCCGCTGCAAGCGACAGTTCGCCGAGCAGGAATTTATCCATGATTGTCCACGGACCTGCGGGGCTGTCGGCATATGCCGCACCGACTCTGGAACGTCTGTGGCTCTTTTCCAGATCATCACGGCTGGTTCCTGTGAAATACAGGTAATACCTGCCGTCTTTTTTGCTTTTCATAATGGTGGGATTATGGAAGACATTGAGCCGAGCTTCCTCGCCTGACCAGTTCCATTTAACAGGTTCGGTGTGTGTTGTATTGCAGTAGCCGGCATCGAGTGCTTTTCCCTGATAGATATACGGCCCCTCCAGACGTGTCGCCACGGCATAACCGATCTCGGAAAAATATATCCAGTCGGGACTGAAGCTGATATGGGTATCCCATGCTGCAAACAGCATATAATACAGTCCGTCTGTATGCTTGACAACCGTTGCGCCCCAGACATTCGACCCGTCCAGCATAAAATAATTGTCATTTTTCGTCGTCTGCCGGAGTTTATTGAAATCCGAATAATCGCGGATCGACGCTTCGACGGTATATTCTCCGCCGGATGTAATCTTCATTTCCGCACGCCATGTGCCGTCTTCGTTATTTTCGGCAACGCACCGTTTACACAAGTCACCGTTCAGGATAATTTCAACCTTGCGCAGTCCGAGATTTTCCGTTGTTCCGTAAATGGAAATTATCCCGTCCTTTTCTTCGGCAGCGGTGATTTTTACGGAATACCGTTCCATGTATGTTTCCTTTCTGTCATTCAGCCGTGTACTTCCGCACGTTTTCCACCAGACAAGCCGAGAGAAGCTGGTATCCTTCGGGTTTCAGATGAACACCGTCCCCGGACAGAAGATCTCCGCCCTCTTTTGTGAGCGTATACAGGTCGATGGTGGGAAGGTTGTATTTTTCCGCCAGAGCCTTTACAACGCGGTTGCGCGCCTGTACCCGCTTGTCTCTGTCGGGATTTGCCACGTGTGTGGTCAGCAGAAGAACAACCGGTGTTCCTTCAAATTCGGACAGCAGAACACGGATCATCTGCTCGTAGTGCTGTGCATATTCCGTTTCATCATCCAGATGCCAGCCGTGCAGACCGTTGTTGAACAGCACTGCTTTCCGCTGTCCCTGCTGTACGGCGAACATATGGATGAGTTCCGGGAAGAACGGATTATCGAGAGCCTTGGAAGTTCCGAGTCCGTCAAAGTATATGGTATTCTCCGAAGCCGCTGTTGCCATCCGTCTTGCCGCACAGGAAATCGAATCCCCGATATAGAGTACGCGCGGTACATCGGTCCTTTCCGTGTGTTCCCACCAGACATTGTCCCATTCGTATGTTTCACGTTCCCACTTGCGGGTTTCGGTTTCGTATGTAAATTCTCCCATAGTCATTTCCTCCTGTCAGATTCAATATTCGTTTACTTCTGTCATGCCGGCGTCCTGATCCCACGCAATGTCAACGGTCTTGCCGCCGCGTGCGCGAAGTCCCTTCACCGAGCCTTTTCGCCATGCTTTCGGCAGTGCAGGCAGGATTTTCAGCGTTCCGTCCGGTCTGGTCTGGAGCAGCATTTCCGCAATGCCGGCGCACGCACCGTAGTTGCCGTCGATCTGGAACGGCGGATGTGCGTCGAACAGATTCAGGTACGTCCCGCCGCCGCGTCTTGATTTGGACGGATCCTGCTGCGGATTGCGTCCCTCCACGGTGCGGAGCTGATTGTCGAGCAGTTTGAGAGCACGGTCTCCGTCTTCCAGTCTTGCCCACGTATTGATGCGCCACCCCATTGCCCAGCCGGTACTTTCGTCTCCGCGGCGGTTGAGCGTTGTCCGACAGGCTTCTGCGAGCTGCGGCGTATCTTCCGGCGTAATCAGTCGTGCCGGGTGCAGAGCGTAGAGATGCGATATATGGCGGTGATGGATATCCGATTCTGTCGGATTTTCCGCCCATTCGAGCAGTTCACCGTCTTTTCCGATGCTCAGCGGCTTGAGCCTCGGCAGGACTTTTTCCAGTTCGGCTGTAAACGGATCGTTCAGTCCGAGCACGCGGTCTGCCTCCGTGCAGATTTCAAAGACGTCCCGGATGATCGCCTGCGTCATGGCTGTCGTTGCGGACACAAAGCAGCTCGCTCCGTCTTCTGTCTGGAAAGTGTTTTCCGGTGAGGTGGAAGGAGCCATCATCAGTGTTCCGTCGTGATCTTCCGACAGCGATGCATAATAGAACTGCGCCGCTTTTTTCAGAATCGCCCAGCCGGTATTCCGGAGCCAATCTCCGTCCTGCGTAAATTCGTAATATTCCCACACATGGCGCATGAACCATCCGGATGCAAGCGGCCAGAAGCAAAAAGCAAAGCCCTTTCTATGTGCGCCGGCCGGTGTGGTCATTCGCCAGATATCCGTATTGTGATGAACGGTGAAGCCGGGTACGCCATAGTAATCCCGGGCAGTCCGTTCACCGCTGACGGCAAGTTCTCCGATCATGGAAAGCAGCGGTTCATAACATTCCGGCAGATTCGTCATGAGCGTCGGCCAGTAGTTCATCTGTGTGTTGATGTTGACGGTATAGTTTGAACTCCACGGCGGAACAAGGTGGTCGTTCCAGATTCCCTGCAGATTTGTCGCCTGCGTTCCTTCGCGGGATGCGGCGATGGTGAGATATCTGCCGTAGTTGAAATACAGCGCGTACAGGGCAAGGTCTTCCCCGCCGTTTTCGTGTGCGTAAAGACGCTCGTCCGTCGGCATCAGCTTTTCGTCCCCGCCGCCGAGATCGAGAGAGACCCGTTCGTAAAGGGCAGCATGATCCGCGATATGCGCCGCTTTCAGCTCGTCGAAGGACTTCCCTGCCGCACGATCCAGTTCTGCCACGCAAGGCTCGGCATACGGCTTTCCTTCCAGAACGGGATGTTTGTCCCACCCGTTGAAGCTGGTTCGCACATTGAACAAAAGCGTTGCGCTGTTCGCACGTTCTACCCGCACACCGCCGCGCCGCACGCTCCGTCCGCCTTCGAGACAGACACGCGCTTCTGCGTAATAACCGATGCCCTTGTCTTCGTCCGCTGTGCCGTACCGGATAACGCCGCGTTCTTCATTGTACGCTTCAAACTGCCGTTCAGCGATCGGACAGTTTCCGGTGACGGATGCGGATGTATGGGTTATCTCCGACACAGCTTTCAGCGCAGGGGTGAGCGACATGGAAAACGTCAGCGCGCCGGGACGGTCGGCAGTCATGCGCATCACCATCACCTGATCGGGAAAGGAGACGAACATTTCCCGCGTATAGTGCACCCCGCAGCAGTCGTATTCGACGATATGTATGCCTGTCGAGATATCCAGCTCCCGTCGGTAGTTTTCAACGGCGTCGGAATGCTCCATATCCAGACGCAGTTCCCCCAGTGGCAGGTACATCTGCGACCATAGATTCGTAAATTCCCGTTCCAGTAAAGACTGCGCTTCAAGATACCGGCGTTCCAGTGCCAGATCCCGTGCCTTGCGGTAAATTTCCGCACCGTTCGGATTTTCGTAATATCCCGGCTTGCCGCTCCAGAGCGTATCTTCGTTGAGGGCAATCCGCTCATGCTGTGCGCCGCCGTAAACCATGGCTCCGATCCGTCCGTTGCCGAGCGGCATAGCTTCATTCCATGATACAGCGCTTTGCCTGTACCACAGGACGTTTGTTCCGGTGTTGTTCATCGTTTTCCCTCCTGAATTTTCGTTCATACGGTGTGTTTCTTCATTTTGTTCATTATACACCATGTTCCCATTTATGTACAATACTTCTTTTAAAATTCGATAGATTTTTGTACAAAAAAACAGGGGTGTGCCGCATTTACATTGAAAAGTGTAATTTGCAGCACGCTCATAACAGTTTTTATTTCCATCCAAAGCTGCACGGGCTCAGCGCCATGCCAGCTTATCCGAGTAATCGAGGTAATACTTGATGCTTTCACCCGGCACATTCCACGGGATATGGTTGCCGATGCACATGAAGTAACCGCCGCATTCCTTACCGGTTTCAACCATGCGTTCAACCATCTTCCGGATGTCGTCCTTGGTACCGTAGGTGAGAATCCGGTTGTCGCCTTCGCCGCCGAGGAGCATATTCGGGTACTTCTTCGCCATCGCTTTGAAATCGCAGTACGGTTCGGTGAAAAGCCCCGTGGAGCCGCAGCGCATCAGGTCGTCAATATAGACGTCAGCCTTACCGTCGGCAACGGAATACGGACGAATGCCCTTTTCGCGGAGCATACCCCAGTATTCTTCATATCGCGGGAAGACGTACTTATTCATCCACTCCGGCGAGCAGACCGCACCGTTTGTCATGGCAATGTCGTCATGGCAGGAACAGAAATTGACGGGCAGCTTCGCAAAAGACCGGAACACACGGCGGTTGATTTCCGCGAATTCTTCCATGACAGGTTCAAATTCGTCATCGAGGCAGGTTGCAAGGAACATTTCCCAGCCGAAGGTCAGCATGGGCCACATGATCATGGTATTGTAGAAACCGCAGCTCGCTGTAGAAAATTCCGGTGCTTTTTCCCATTCAGCGGGATAGCATCTTCTGTATGCCTCAAAAAGCGCCTTTTCATCGCGGTAGTCTCTGGCTTCCACAACGAATCTCCAGTCAGAGAAGTCGTGCTGAAGGGGATGGAACGCAAAGACATCTTCCGGCGTCTTGAAATACTTTTCACCGTGCTCGAATGTTGCCGTTTCTCCCGCACCCCAGCGAACCGTATGCTTTTCGGAATTGGAACTCTTCCCTTCTCTGCCCATTGTCGGTCTCGGAATGGGAGCGTTGGATGCCGGAATGCCTAAATTGAGCATCGGATACAGCTCTGCCATACGGAGACGGCAGTCACGCGGTCTTTCATAATAGTCGATTCCGGTCAGGTAAGTTTCAGCATCGGGATTTGACCACCATTCATTGTGCAGAATCCGCTTGCCTCCCTGACCGATCATGGTCATATATCTTTCTTTTTCTTTCGCTGAAACCATTTCGATTACCTCCAGTTTCATTCAAAAGTCATGGATGCGTAAGCAGAAAACAGGCTGTCCCGCTTTCCAGAACAACCTGTCTTCTGTTAAAGGAGAATGATGAAAAAGCTGTCTGTATTTGAGACGAACTTATCTTCTCTTCTTGGATACTGCGTAACCTGCTGCTGCAACGAGTGCGGAAACTGCTGCGATTACTGCTGCGTCGAAGGTCTGAGGAGCTGCGGGTTCTTCTACTGCGGGAGTTTCAACAACTTCTTCAACAGCAGGAGTTTCAACTACTTCTTCCTTGGGTTCTTCAACTACAGGTTCTTCTACAACGGGTTCTTCAACAACGGGTTCTTCTACTGCAGGTTCTTCAACTACGGGTTCTTCTACTGCGGGAGTTTCAGCAACGGGAGCGGTGGGTTCTTCACCATTCATAAGCTGCTTGATTTCTTCCTGAGAAAGTGCGCGGTTGTAGATACGAACATCGTCCATAGCACCGGGGAGAATACGGATCGGAGTACCGCCATCCTTCGGGGAAGTGCCATAGTAGAATGCGCCTACTGCAAACTGGTTGATGTCGAGCTGACCCATGTTTTCTTCGTAGTCAACACGGTTTTCAAGTTCGCCATTGTAGTAAACAGCAGTGTACTTTTCAACATTGTCGTATACATAGGTGATGTAGGTCCATTCGCCTTCTACAACAGGGTTGACAGACTTCATGTTAGTCTTGAGATCTTTGTTGTTGCATTCGATAACGCCATCGCCGCAGTATTCAACGCAGATGTCACCGACATCGTTCCACGGAGATACAACGAGACCGAGAAGACCGTTGAAGAATTCGGTATAAGCCCACATGGAAATGGTCAGCTTATCCTGGGGTGCGTAGG
>JAFQLN010000183.1 GCA_017414585.1 Clostridia bacterium
ATTAGAATGAATAATCGTTAGTTTTTTCATCGTTTTCTTTGTCCTTTATGGTTTTTGATTCCGGATGTATTCATTGGTTAGAATTTTCCACCGCCTCCGCCGTGCGTTGCGCCGGAGGAAGATGTATGCGTGCTGGAGCCGCCCTTGCTGTCGGAACTGCTTGCCTTTTCGGTTCTGTCCACATGACGGTACAGGAAGAGATCGCGGGAATTTGTGACATTCATGCTGCCGTTCTTCACATAATTCCCAGCTGCTCTCTGTGCCTGCACAGACTTGAGCTGTCCCTTGAGACTGGCGGTGTAGATCGCTGCGATCAGCAAACCGGCAACAAGCGCAATCACCGCAGCCATTCCCTTTTCAAAGGGAGCCTTAGGGAGATTGTGGGTATCATACGGATCACCGGTATTCGCCTGATCGATGAAGACCGCGCACTGCATGGCAAATTCGCTGAACGCGCCGTAAAAATCGCCGTCAGAAAGATACGGAACGATCTGTTCGCCAATGTAGTCGATACCGGCATCCGTAAATGCCGTCATCGCCGAACCGCGGGTGGAAATCCACCAGTCGGAGGTATCCATGACAACAATCAGAACCAGTCCGTCACGGTTTTCGCCGTAACCGTATCCGTTGTAATCGTAGAAATCATCCGCATATTCCATGGGGGTATAGTCCCCAATGGTATCAAATGCCGCAACAACCACTTCCATCTGTTTCTGCGCGCAGATATTTTCCAGCTTTGCGATCAATTCGTTTTCCTCGCTGTCGGTCAGCAGATCGGGTTCGTCAAACAAAGGAGAATATTCCGATGCACTTATCGGAAGAATCGCCATAACAATCATGCTGAGGGTAAGGATAAGATAAATGATGTTCTTTTTCATGTCAAATCCTCCTTACAGCAGCCAGAACAGATATTGCAAAACAAAAACTGCTGCTGCACCGATGGCTAAAGTTGTAGCGAAATACTTATTGTATGCCCCTTTATCCATGGGAAGGTCACCCACCAGCTTGCCGGTCTGACCGTTCATGGCGAAGGTATATTTCTTTCCGTTCCATGTGGTGTTCAGAATCCATACGGGATACAGCGCGTATTTGGCCTGCCCGTTCTGCAACTGAACATTGGTGGTTTCGGCAATGGCGGAAGTATATCCATCCACAGTTGAACGGAATGCATCTTCCGTACTCCGCTTGATGCGTTCGTTGGCACGTTCGATGCTCTGCTCCGCATCCACATCGTATTTGTCGGCAAGATACCCTGCCAGGTACGCAGTCTGAAAATCCACAGCATCCTTGAAGTGAAAGGGTTCAAGGGATTCCATCAGCGTATCGTCAATCTTGGTTGAACCGTCCACGGGTACCTGTTCAAAGCCAATGGACCCTTCACGGGTCACGGAAAAAAAGCTGGTTTCCGTATAGTTGTACCGGCTGTCGCTCCAGTGACGGGTTTTGGTTGCTTTGTAGCGGATTTGTGCATTGGCATCCGCGTCAAACAGCCAGAAGGGAACGTAGATTCCCTTGACTTCTTCGATGTGGTTCTGATTGCTGAACACCTTCGGGAGCAGCTTTTTGCCGCCGTAGTGCTTGTTCAGCGCCGCAATAGCCGCCTTTTTGTCCAGCTTGAAGGGAATTACATAGTCGGGCTTCAGTGCTCCGGCAAACTGTCCCATCATGACCACGGGATTGCCGCAGTAGGGGCAGGAGGTTGCGCCGGTGGTTTCATCGCCCACGATGGTGCCGCCGCAGGATTTGCAGACATATTCCCGGAGACCGTCCGTTTCGCCGTCATTCCATTCACTTCCGGCTTGGGTTTTCCACTCCATGTTGTCCGCCTGTTCGCTGTTCAGCACTTCGTCGTAGGAGGCGAGGGTTTCCATTTCAAATTCCGTGTCGCAATACGGACAGACCATCTTCTGGGCACCGCTGTCAAATTCGATGGCACCGCCGCAGTTGGGACACTTGTATTCTTGTAAAGTTGCCAATTGGGTCACTCCTTTGCTGATTGGTATAGTAGATTGCTCAGCCTAATTTTGCGCCGCAGTATTCGCAGAATTTACCGGTCTGGTCGGTCGCACCGCAGTCGGGGCATACGCCGGGATCACCGAGCTTGGGAGAATCTTCCTTCTCTTCCGCAGATGTCCCTGCTACGGTTTCCGGAACACCGGCTTCTGCCATAAGTTCCTTCTTCTTACGTTCCATTGATTCGATCATCGCCGCTGCCTGCTCTTCCGGTGTCATCGCGGCATACTGTAC
>JAFQLN010000025.1 GCA_017414585.1 Clostridia bacterium
AAACCGGAACGTCCGCTGTCAGAATCGCGGCGGAAATGTCCTTCGCAGTTTTCATGGATGAAATCGCGCAGTTATGCGTGACTGCCCAAGTATCGCAGGAGAATTTGCCGTTTCCGTCGGTTGCAGTGGTGATAACGGGGAATGCTCCCAGCTTTTCGGCAAGATGACACGCCAGTGCGTTTGCGCCGCCGATGTGCCCGGAGAGAATCGGGATCACGAATTTTCCCTGATCGTCCAGCACAAGCACCGCCGGATCGACTGTTTTATTTTTCAGATGCGGCGCAATATCCCGCACGGCAATCCCGCAGGCACCGATGAAAATCAGCGCGTCATGTTCGGTAAACAGGTCTCCCATATCCGCGCAGACGCTTCTATGGGAGGTAAATCCGTATTTTTCCGAGAATTTTGCAATGGAGTGGATGTCGGAATTTTCAAGATGCAGCAGTTCCGCGATCCGCTGTGCCAGAACCGCTCCCGCATCCGAGAAGCAGATCAGCGCGGTATTCATTTCGTGACCTCACGGTATTCGGTCTGACGGTACTCCGTCGGGTAATCGGGATGATACAGGTGGGATCGTGCGAAATCACTGCTCAGGAATCCGCCGACGGTGATGAGCGCGGTTTTGGTGATGCCGTTTGCCTTTGCGGTTTCTTCCAGTGTCGCAACCGTGCAGCGGAACACCTTTTCGTCCGGCCATGATGCCTTATAAACGATTGCCGCAGGTGCATCGGGCGCATATCCGCCGGCGATCAGCTCCTGTGTCACCTTGGCAAGCAGTCCGGTGGACAGGAACAGTACCATCGTTGCGCCATGCGCGGCAAGATCGCGGAGATTTTCCGAATCCGGTACAACCGTCTTGCCGGATGCACGGGTGATGATGACGGTCTGGGAAACGTCGGGAAGGGTGTATTCGGTCTTAAGAGCTGCCGCCGCTCCGGAAAATGCGCTGACGCCGGGGGTGATGTCGTATGCGATGCCGAGCCGGTCAAGTTCCCGCATCTGTTCGCCGATCGCACCGTACAGGGACGGGTCGCCCGACTGAATACGGACGGTGGTTTTGTTTTCTTTTTCTGCTTTTTCGATGACGGCAACGATTTCTTCAAGCGTCATTTTTCCGCTGTCGTGGATTTCGCAGTCTGCTTTTGCATAACCGAGAATTTCCGGATTCACCAGCGAACCCGCATAAATGATGACATCTGCTTCTTCGATGTGTTTTTTTCCGCGCAGGGTAATGAGATCCGCCGCCCCGCATCCGGCTCCGATAATATGTACCATATCAGTACTCCTCTCTGATTTTTTCTAAAAGTGTATCTGCATTTTCAGTTTTTCCGAGAATTCCGTGTACATTCGAGAATGTTGCCGCACCCACGGTCATATTCCCGATGGGGCGGTGAGTCAGGTGGAAGTGCATCCTGTTCATGATGCTGTCCATGACGGTCTGCCGCAGTCCGGCTTCATCGAGAAGGGCGAGCATATCGTCCGTCATTGTGCTGTCCATGATTCTCCGCACCGCGTCCGCTGATGCCCCGCACATTCCCGCATGGGAAGCGAAAATTTCTGCCCGGCAGTCGCCGTATCGGGAATGGGTATTGAACATGCCCCCCGCCACTTTGATGAGCTTGCCGATGTGTCCCACAAGAAGTGCGCCTCGGAATCCGAATTCCGCCGCGAGAGCGAACGCATCTCCGATGAAATTGGACGTAGTCACGGCAATTTCGGGATCGATGTGCATCTCGTTTTTGATGTAATCCGCGCCGTAGTTGCCGGGCGTGAACAGGACAACCGTTTTTCCGGAGGCAGCCCGCATGGAAAGCTCGGTGCGGATGGTTTCCACCACAGCTTCGTCGCTCATGGGTTCCACGATGCCTGTTGTGCCGAGAATTGACAGCCCGCCGACGATACCGAGTCGTGGATTGAATGTCTTTTTGGCGATCTCCACTCCTGCAGGCGCAGAGATGGTCACGCGAAGACCGCCGCTGTAGCCGTAATCCTCACAGACCTGCCGCAGTTCTTCGGTAATCATCCGGCGCGGCGTGGAATTGATAGCGGCGTTTCCCACCGGCTGATCGAGACCCGGTTTCGTGACACGGCCGATGCCCTCTCCGCCGTCGATCCGGATTTCATGCGGCGTGTTGGTTTTCTCGACTTTCGCGTAAACCGTCATACCGTTTGTGACATCGGGATCGTCGCCGCTGTCCTTGATGATACCGCAGGAGACGGAATTCTCCTTACGCTCGATTTCCTGTACCGTCAGCGTCAGCCCGATACCGCGCGGTGTCATGAGATACACCGTTTCGAGCATCTTTCCGTCAAGCAGCATGATCGCCGCCGCTTTGGAAGCCGCCGCCGCACAGGAACCGGTGGTATATCCGCGCCGCAGTTTTTTTCCGTCTTTGGTGATAAAGCTGTCCATCATCTCGTAATCTGATACATCAGCGCATTGACGATCGCCGCCGCCACATTGGAGCCGCCCTTGCGTCCTTTGGCGACGATGTAGGGTACGCCCGCTTCCATAATGGCGTCTTTCGCTTCAAGGATATTGACAAATCCCACGGGAACGCCGATGACCAGTTCCGGCTTTACGATTCCCGCGTCAATCAGTTCACGCAGGGCGAGAAGTGCCGTCGGTGCATTGCCGATGACAAAAATCACAGGCTTGCCCATTTTTGCAGCTTTTTCCATGGAAGCGACCGCTCTTGTACAGCCGCGTTCCTTTGCGGTTTGTGCCACATCGGGATCGCTCATGAAGCAGTGGATTTCGCATCCCAGCTTGGCGGCGGCGGTTTTGTTGATGCCGGATTTTGCCATCTGGGTATCGGTCACGATGTCACAGCCGTTTTTCAGCGCTTCGATGGCTTTCGCGCACGCACCGTCGGAAAAGGCGAGATTCACGGCGTAGTCAAAATCGGCGGTGCAGTGGATCACGCGCTTGACCACCGCTTTGTTTTCTTCGGGAATTGTTGCGGTCAGCTCGCTTTCGATGATTTCCATACTGCGGGCTTCAATGGCGTTCGGATCGTTGATAATCATGATTTTTTCTCCTTATATTCAAGGCATTTCTTGTAAAAGGCTTCTGCCGCGGGGATGTTCGCGGGAAGGAACAGGTGCGGGTAACCGGCATAGGGCGTGTCGGTATATACAGCGCATTCCCAGCTTCGCCCGTTCGATTTCACGGCGGTGAATGCGTTTCCGTTGTCGGTACTGTCGTAATAATGGAATTCATGTCCGCGGAATGTCACATCGGATTTTCCGAACAGTCCGGCGTTTTTTGAAGTCAGTGTGACATAGCCAAAACGCACCAGTTTTCCGGTGTTCGTGCTGTCATGGGGCAGTACGCCGCACATCCGCTTTCCGTCAAGGATCTGACCGAGATACTGGAATCCGCCGCATTCGGCGATGGTGGGCAGACCGTTTCCGATAGCATGACGGATGCTGTCACTGGAAATTTCGTTTTTCTCCAGCATATCCGCGTACAGCTCCGGATAACCGCCGCCGAGGAGCAGTCCATCCGCATCGTCGGGAAGGGGTTCATCGGCAAGCGGTGAGAAACAGGCAAGTTCTGCGCCCATCTGCTCAAGCAGATTCAGTGTATCTTTATAGTAAAAGCAGAACGCCGCATCCCGCGCGACTGCAAGTTTGATCGGAGGCAGTTTATGGATATCCGGCGGCGTATAGCCGAGCGGTTTGGCTGTCTGTGCGATTTCGGATAATGCGTCAAGATCAATTGTTTCCGCACACAGATCGGCGATTTTGTCGAGTTTTTCCCGCAGATCGCCGATTTCCGCCGCAGTGACCAGTCCGAGATGACGGGAGCCGAGAATACAGTCTTCCGGCAGTTTCGGAATATAGCCGACCGCACGGATTCTGCCGCCAAAACGATTTTCCGTCTGCTTTTTCAGCATGGCGTAGGTCATGGCGGTAATGTTGTTGAAAATCACGCCGCAGATTCTGCTGTCGGGGACAAATCGCAGAAATCCTTCGATCACGG
>JAFQLN010000184.1 GCA_017414585.1 Clostridia bacterium
CCATTTCCGCGATAAAGATTTCTTCCAGTGTGAGAGGGATGAATTCCACAAACACCGGCTTGAGATGGTTCAGGATTTCCGAAAGTTCCGCTTCGTTTCCGCGTGCCACGAGGGTGTAAAGACTGCCGCGCTTTTCAAGTGAAACGGGCTTCAGCTGTTCCAGCGCCGTCTGCATCGTTTCCGCACGGTCACGTTCGAACGAAATCTGAATCTTGTGCAGTCCGAGCTTGATGTCGTCGAGTCCCGCTTCGAAGAGAAGTTCGCCGCGGTGCAGGAGTGCCACATGGTCACAGATGTCTTCGATTTCCTTGAGGTTGTGCGATGCGAAGATGACGCACACGCCGCGTTCCGCCACCTCTCCCGCGATAATCCGGCGCACCGTCTGACGCATGACCGGATCGAGACCGTCGAGGGTTTCGTCGCACAGCAGATAGTCCGTCTGCGCCGCGATGCCGAGGATGATGGAGACCTGCTTCTGCATCCCCTTCGAGAATGTATTGATCTTCCGGCGTTCGTCCAGTCCGAAGAGATCAAGGTAGTGCTTGTATTTTTCGTCCGAGAACGTCGGGTAAATGCTTCTGTAGAGACGTCTCATGTCCGCGGTCGTCGAATTCGGCAGAAAATACTGATCGTCCGACAGGTAGACGATGCTCCGCTTGACGTCCGTATGTTCGTACACCGGAACGCCGTCGTATAAAACATCACCGCTGTCCTGACGGTAGACGCCGCACAGGATGCGCAGAAGCGTCGATTTGCCGGATCCGTTCGAGCCGATCAGACCGAAAATCGAGCCGTTTCCGATGTTCAGCGAAACGTTGTCCAGACTGCGTACGGTGTCGAAATTTTTTGTTACCGAATCAATTTTAATCATGCTCTGCCCCTCCTTCGTATGCGGTTTCCGCTGCCTTCATGAATTCCTCTTTGGTGACGCCCGCACTTTTTGCTTCACGCGCAAGCTGGATGAGGGTTTCGGTCAGCGTGCCAAGCTGTTCTTTTTTCAGTGTGTCGATCTGTGCAACGACGATGCTTCCCCGTCCCGGCAGGGTGAGGATCACACCGCAGCGCTCCAGTTCCGAATAGGCTTTCTGTATGGTGTTGGGATTGATCCCGAGTTCTCTTGCGAGACTGCGCACCGACGGCAGCTTGTCGTTTTCCTTCAGCTCACCGGTGAGGATCAGGTTTTTTATATTGTCCACGAGCTGCTCGTACAGCTGTTTTCTGTCCCGCAGATCCACCGTAATCAGGCTCAAGTTCTTCCCTCCTTATGTATCAACTGTACTATTTGTATTAGTACAGTTGGATTATAGCATGGCGTGAAGATCCTGTCAATAGTCTTAATCAAAAATTAATAAAAAAAGGTACATCGGTGAAGATGTACCTTTGATCGGTTAAAACCGCACAGCGATTCTGCGGAGAGCTTTGCCCTCTCTGTCGGTCACTCCGGCAGGCGTCATGAGTGCGGAGGGACTATTGCCGGTGACCGCCCGATAGAACAGGCAGGCTGCGAGATAGGTGCCGCAAGGGCTGGGGTGGTAGTCGTCGGGCGTATACAGGTCAATACCCGGATTCGTCTCCGCGGACAGCGCGAAGGCATTGCCGACAGGGACGCGGATGCCGCCGTGGATGTCCGCCGCTTTCTGATAAGAGGCTGTAAGCGCATTCAGCATTTCTGTATAGGTCATGCCGGTTTTCGCGAGCTTTTCGGTGTTGTCGCGGTACGCCC
>JAFQLN010000185.1 GCA_017414585.1 Clostridia bacterium
CGTCGAATGATTTGGATAAACCGTATTTTATGATCTTTACGGACGATTTGTTTATAAAATCATGTGCGTACCTGATTCTTTTACGGGAGGAGCAAGCCCCTCCCCTACGGGTATATCCGAAACGATCGTATAGCCGCTGAAACATCGTTAACTTCAAATCTTCTATAACATATATGATTAAGTAAATGCTGTTGCCGCACAATACCATGAAATATTTCTTGACAAAGCGCGTACGATATGGTATAATACCCCTGTTGACGGACCATTAGCTCAGTTGGTTAGAGCTCCCGGCTCATAACCGGTCGGTCCTGGGTTCGAGTCCCCGATGGTCCATAAAAATAACCTCATGCATCTGCATGGGGTTATTTTTATGCAGTATTGAGGCTGAGACCCCAGATGAAAGTTCTACGGTTCTCTCCACCCTTCAGCTCAGGCACAGCAGCCCGTACCCAATTTCATCACAAGCCGTACATACAGGGAACTTTTGAGCGATTCATCTTCAGATGAATCGGTCAGGGTTCAGAGTCCCCCGTCACAGCTGCACTTTGTCACCCACCCCGCCGCCATTCTTCATTTCCCGCATACAAATTAACATTTTCGCCTTTACTTTACGAGCAAAATATATTATAATGTAGGATGGATAATGGGCACAGTATGCCCGTATGCAAACGGAGGTTCTTCATGGATACCACAAAGAAACGGGTCACGGTGCAGATTGCGGGCAATACCCTCTCGCTCGTCACCGATGAACCTGCCGAATATGTCACCAATCTCGCCGGACAGCTCGACAAAAAGCTCTCCGCGCTGACCAAAAATAATTTCCGCATTTCCGTTCTGGATGCCGCGCTTCTCTGCGCCCTGGACGCATCCGGCGAAAAACTCACCGCGGACGCACGCATCCGTACACTGGAAGCACAGATCGCGCTGTACGAAAAAGAGCTTGCCGCCCTCCGCGAACAGCTCAGCAGTTCTGCCGATACGCCCGCGCCCGCCGATGCTGTCAGCCCCGAAACCGCGGCGATCAGCGCACAGATCCGTGCGTCCGAAGAAGGCAGCTCCCCGGAAGATAAAATCCGCGCGCTCGAAAAATATCTGGAAAATAAAAAGCCCGTGTCCTCCAAGGCGGAAGCCGCACGTGTACGGGAAGAAAAAATCCGCTATATAGAATCCCTGCTGCGCGGCGGTCCGGACAACACATGATGAAACAGAATCCCCCCAATCTGCCCGAACTGCTCGCCCCCGCAGGATCGGAGGAAAGCCTCGCGGCGGCACTGGCTGCGGGTGCGGATGCCGTCTATTTCGGCGGCAAGGCGTTCTCCAACCGGATGCGCGCGCGCAATTTCACCGACGACAGTCTGAAAAGCGCCATTGCTCTCATCCACGACGCAGGGGCAAAGGCATACATCACCGTCAACACCCGCGTGCGTGACCGGGAGACGGACGAAGCGCTCGCGCTGTGCGAAACAATCCTCGGCGGGACGGAACCGTGCGATGCCGTGATCTGCGCGGACTTCGGTCTGGCTGCACGCATCCGTTCCCTCTACCCTCACGCCGTTCTCCACGCCAGCACGCAGACCTCCTGCTCCTCCCCCTCCGACTGCGCAGAACTGGCAAAGCTCGGCTTTTCAAGGCTCGTCATCCCGCGTGAACTGTCCGCAGACGAAATCCGCACGCTCTGCCGGGAAACGGACATGGAAATCGAAATGTTCCTCCACGGCGCGCACTGCGTCTCCCTCTCCGGACAGTGCCTGCTCTCCTACTTCATCGGAAACCGGAGCGGCAACCGCGGCGAATGCGCACAGCCCTGCCGCCTCCCGTGGCAGACAGCGGACGGTCAGACCGGCTATCCGCTCTCCCTTGCCGATATGTGCCTTGCCGGACAGATGCGCGATGTGATCCGCTCCGGTGTGTGCTCGCTCAAGATTGAAGGACGGCTCAAGACGCCCTCGTATGTCTACGGCGTGACGAAAATCCTGCGCACGCTTCTCGATGAGGACAGAAACGCGGACGAAAAAGAAATCCGTGCGCTTGCGGGATTTTTCACGCGCGGCTTCACGGACGGGTATTTCACGCACCGCTATACGTCGATGACGGGCACGAAAGCGTCCGAAAAAAATACCGTCGTCCCGACAGAAATCATCCGCGCCGCACTGAACGACCGCGTACGGCTGGAAAAAGATAAGAAAAAACGCGCCGAAGAGGAAGCAAAGCGTCCGCTGACCGGGCATTTCGTCCTCTGCGCAGACAATCCCATGACCTTCACGCTCTCCGACGGCAGCGTTTCCGTGACTGCCGAAGGGGACGTTCCCTCTATGGCGGCGGGAAAACCGATCGACAGCGCGTCTGCCGCGAAAAATCTCACGAAATTCGGCGCGACCGCGTTTGTTCTGCCGGCATCGTCCCTTGTATGCGACATCGGAGACGGACTGTGGGTTCCCGTGTCGTCCCTGAACGATCTGCGGCGGCGTGCCCTGCAGCTTCTCGAAACCGCGCTCGCCGAAAAGACAGCGGACCATGCTCCCCCCGCCGGCACCGACCTTCCCTCTGTCGGCAATCATCTGTTTGCAAAACGCGCTCCGTCACCCTCTCCCGCACAGCGGACAGCGGAATTTCTCGATCTGTCCGCCCTTGAAGCGGCTTCGGAGAAGGAACGGTCGGCTGTTTTCTCCGCGTTTGCCCGCATTTATGTGCCGTGGACGGATGCGGCTGCGCTCAAAGCCATGATGCGGCAGTCGTCCTGTGAAGCGGCGGCGGTTCTGCCCCCTCTCGATCCGTCCTCCTCCCGCATCGGAAAGATTCTCTCCCGCCTCAAGGAAAGCGGCATCACGCGCGTGCTCTGCCATACGCCCGGACAGGCTGCCGACGTCATCGGGAAAGGCATGACTGCGGATATTTCCTTCCGTGCGAACATTGTCAGCGAAGCGGCTGCGAACTATTACGATTCCCTCGGCTGTGCGTCGGTCTTTGCCTCCCCGGAACTGCCCGCGCCCGCCGTTTGTGCCATGGGACTTGCCGCGTGCGTCTACGGAAAGCTCCCCGCCATGACGCTGTCCCGCTGCGTGATCTGTCAGAACGCACAGGGCAAAGCGGTCTGTCCGAAGGGCAATATCAGCGGACGGACGGATGTGTTCTCCGCGAAGGAACACCGCTGCCGCCGCATCCTCACCGACCGGACAGGCGCACAGTTCGCCGTTTTCGGTCAGCCGGACTGCGAAAACATCCTCACAAACGCCGTGCCGGTCTGGATGGGCGACCGCATGGACTCCCTCTCCGGTGCATCCGTACACCACTTCTTCTTCACGGACGAAAGCGCGGCGGATGTGCTCGCTGTTCTCGGACGCTATGACCGCGGCGAAAAGTCGGAGGGCAGACGTCTTGGGTAAGGGGCGGCATATTTATGTTAAAAAATATAATTTGCGACACGCCTTTTTAGTCATTGCAAAAGTATTGACCTTCTTTTCCTCCTTTAACGAGGAGAAAAAGAAGCAAAAAGAGGAACTTTTTCAGAAGTCATGGGTGTTTCGAGCGAAGTATCGCTGCGCGAAACTTCTGCGGTCCTCGACAAGGGGCGTTGCCAGAAGTTTCTAAAGAAACTTCATTGAACCCCACAAACTTTTGAAAAAGTTTGATCAAAACTTTTCGACTTGCGACAGCCCCATATTTCTGAAAAGGATAACTTATGATCAAATTCAAACTGCTCTCTCCGGCGGCGAAAGTTCCCGCCTATGCAACGCCCGGTGCGTCCGCGTGCGATCTCTGTGCGGCTGTCACCGAACCCGTCGTGATTCCGGCAGGCGAAATCCGCCTCCTTCCGACCGGACTTGCCATCGACGGCGCACCGGATGACGTGACCATCCTCCTCTTTGCGCGCAGCGGTCTGGCTGTGAAGCACGGGATTGCCCTTGCCAACGGCGTAGGCGTCGTCGATGCCGATTACCGAGGGGAAATCAAGGTCGGGCTGATCAATCAGTCCCATGACGACTACACGGTTCTCCCCGGCGACCGGATCGCGCAGATGATGTTCGTCCCGATCCTGCGCCCCTCCTTCACCGTCACCGACGAGCTGTCCGCTACCGAACGCGGAGACGGCGGCTTCGGTCATACGGGACGCAGCTGACTTGATTCGAGGTAACAAACTGTCATGCGAAAAAATTTCTGGCTTAACTTTTTTCTGATCTGCACGGGGATTGTCCTCGGTGCCATGGTGGCGGAGCTGACAGCGGGCATTCCCCTGCTCTCTTGGCTCTCCTACGGGCTGGACTTCGGTACGGAGTCGCCGCTCGTACTCAATCTGAATGTCCTGCGGCTCACCGTGGGCATCAGCTTCAAAATCACCATCTCCACTATTCTCTTTGTCACGCTCTCCCTCGTGCTCGGGCGTGTTATCGTCCGAGAATAACGGAGGTGCTTATGCAAAACGAAACGATTCTCTACCTTGCGTCCGCTTCCCCGCGCCGGCGTGAGATTCTCGAAAAAGCGGGGTATCAGCCGGTTATCGTCCCCGCGGATGCCGATGAAAGCTCTGTCCGGTTTGTCCCGGGCGATCCGTGCGGCTATGTCAAAGCGCTGGCGAAACTCAAAAACGATGCTGCCCGCCTTCAGCTCAGCGGCTGTACAGAAGGCATCGTTCTCACTGCGGATACCGTCGTCGTCTCCGATGACAGCACGCCCCCGCTCGGCAAACCCCGCGACCGCACCGAAGCTGTCCGGATGCTCTCCTCCCTCAGCGGACGGACACACCGCGTGATTACGGGCGTGATGCTGTGCGATCTTGCCGATCCCGCGAACATCTCCCTGTTCTCCGTATCGACCGAAGTGCGCTTCCGCTCCCTGCCGGAAGATGAAATTGCCGCGTACTGCGATTCCCCGGAACCGTATGACAAAGCAGGCGGATACGGCATTCAGGGCGCGGCGTGCATCTTCGTGGACAGTCTCTGCGGCGATTACTATAATGTCGTCGGTCTTCCCGTCTGCCGCGTGCATGAGGAAATTCTGCGCATGACTGCCGGCAAATCCTCTCCCGACCGAAAATAATTCCCTTCTCTGAAAGGCATGAACCTATGAAAAGTATTGGTATCGACCTTGGTACTGCGAATACCCTCGTTTATGTAAAAGGACGCGGGATTGTCCTGCGCGAACCGTCCGTTGTGGCGATTGAAGCAAAGTCCCGCAAAGCCGTTGCTGTCGGCAGTGAAGCCAAACTCATGCTCGGGAAAACCCCCGGTTCCATTCTCGCAGTACGCCCCATCCAGGACGGTGTAATCGCGGAATATGATATCACTGCCGCCATGCTCCGCCACTTTTTCAAGAAAGTCTCCGGCAATACCCTTCTCAGCCGCCCGAAGGTCATCGTCTGCATTCCCCACGGCGTCACAGAAGTCTCCCGCCGCGCAGTGGAAGACGTTACGCTGGAAGCGGGTGCACAGTCCGTTGCCCTGATCGAAGAACCCATCGCAGCTGCGATCGGAAGCGGTCTGCGTGTGGACAGTCCCCGCGGCTCCATGATCGTCGATATCGGCGGCGGGACCACGGAAGTTGCTGTGCTCTCCCTCGGCGGGATTGTACAGTCCACCTCCGAACGGGTTGCCGGCGATGAGCTTGACGATGCCATTACTGCATATATCAAGCGGAAATATAATATCCTCATCGGCGAAACAACGGCGGAACTTCTGAAAAAACGCATCGGAAGCGCGCATCCCGCAACCGACCACGGCGCAATGGAAGTCCGCGGACGCAACCTGCTCTCGGGTCTGCCCGCGATTGTCACCATCACATCCGCGGAAGTCCGCGAAGCGCTCAACGATGAAATCGAGCATATTGTGGACAGCATCCGCTCGACGCTCGAAAGCACGCCCCCGGAACTCGCGTCCGATATTTACGATACGGGCATCATGCTCTCCGGCGGCGGCGCACTCCTCGCGGGGCTTGATCTGCTCATTTCCCGCGTCACCGGCATCCGCACCGTTGTAGCGAAAGCCCCCATTGACAGCGTTGCTGTAGGCATCGGACGTATGCTCGAAAGCGGCAGTGACATGAGCGGCATGATCACCTACCGCCAACGCTAATCCACACCCAACTTGGGAGCTGACGGGCGAAGCCACGTCGCGCTGTAGGGATGAAAGATTTGCAATCTTTCAGGAGCTGACGACGAAGTTCGTCGCGCTGTGGGGACGTTTGGTCTGCACCAAACTTGGGAGCTGACGACGCGGCTAGCGAAGTCTGCCGCTTTCGTCGCGCTATAGGGGAGGAATGGTTTAAACCGTTCGGAAAGAGAAGGAAGAAAATGCTGACGCATTTTCAAAAAGTAATGCCACTGCGCGTGGCGGGCGGTCTTCGCAGACAGCGGTTAAGAGGACTCGGCTGCGAGCCCTCTTAACAATCACCCGCAGCAAAAGAGGGAGACCCTCTTTTGAATCTCCCCTTGTCAGCTGGTCGGGATTTCATCATGGAATAAATTCCATGACGAAATCATTCGACGTGACGCGGGTGCACAGTATTTTACTTTAGCTCCCGCATAACTTCACCACGCGCGTGAGCCTTGACCAATTTGCAGTTTGGACTGCAAATCACTTGTGCTCTCCACGGCGTGGGCGAATGGGGTCTCGGTGGTCCCCATGAGCCGTACTTGAGATTTTCTGATCCTTTGGATCAAATACGGTGTCGTTCAGCTGAAGCATAATAACTTATCTCTTTATTCCCCCTCGTTATCATATCAGCTTTTGAATATGGCTTCGCACACAAACGTGCGCCAGTCTAAAGTTCTTTGCGGAGCTTTCTTTCAAGAAAGCGACCGTCTCCCCC
>JAFQLN010000186.1 GCA_017414585.1 Clostridia bacterium
ACCGCCGAGGGAGTTATAGTCGGTGAAGAAGGAAGCGATGAAGCTCTTGATTTCAAACCACAGTGCGCTGAAGAAGTTGGCGTTTGCCTTCGGCTTTTCAGCGGAAGCGGGCTGGATGTTGATATAGTCGATTTCGATCGGCTGCTTCTTAACGTCGTTGATCCATTCACCGAGCGTACCAACCTGAGACTTGAGTTCGGTCAGGTTCGGAGCGATTTCGTCTTCATCGGTACCCATCTTGAGAAGGAGACGGGAGATGGTATCAAGCGTTGCGGAGCTCTGGGACTTGATGTTTGCCATGCCTTCGACATAACCGATAACTTCTTCGAGGGCGAGGTGCTGGAGAACGAGGTCTTCAACAACGTCCGGAAGAACACGGCCGAAACCGTAGTCACGGTAAGAGTCGGGGCTGGAACCGGTGAGCTTGAGGATTTCAAGGTAGTCGTCGTTGACGGAGGTCATGATTTCAGAAACCTGACGTACAACGTCACCCATTTCACCGAGGGTAACTTCAAGTCTTACGGTATGAACGCCGGGTTCAAAGTAGAACTGGAAGGTATCCGCGCCGTTGTTGAGGGCTTCGACCTGCCATTCGGTATCGTAGTTGAACTTGGCGTAGTTTGCTTCTTCAAACGGAATTTCCCCGTCGATGTAGATCTTTCTGGAGGTGTACATACCGGGAAGTTCGTTCTGTCTGTAACGGAGTACGATTTCGTAGAGGCCTGCGGAAGCTACTTCAAATTCGTATTCCACCCACTGACCGGGCGTGGTCCACTTTTCACTGCCGATCGTGTTGAGCATGATCTTGGATGCATCCTGCGGTTCTGTGATAGGAGATTTACGGTCATAAATCGGATATACAGTGTAGTCGGATGTAGCCGAGGGGAGTTCTGCGTCGATGTGGATCGGTTCAGCAGCAGCTTCAGACTTGCCGCTTACGTATTCTTCGTAGGAGATATTGTCTTCATACGGGTAAATACGGATTTCGCTGATTACCACGTCTTCACGGACTGCTTCGAGAGACAGGGTGTTTACGCCCTTTTCAAAGTAGAACTCGAAGGGATTTGCATAATAGGTGTTGGAGTCGATGAACTCGTAGGTACCCCACTTGTGGTCAACATACGAGGTATGACGGAGTTCGTTGCCGTTGAATTCCTTTTCAAAACGGCCGTCGATGTAATTGTTCCGCCAGGTCTTCTTCATGAGAAGGTATCTTGCTTCGGAACACGGAACCGTACCGTTGATGTAAAGGGTACGTTCGATCGAGGTGGTCTTGTCGGTAACGGAGCAGAAGTCAACTGCTACTGCATACATACCTGCCTTGGGAACATTGAATTCCCAGGTTACCTTACCTGCGTCGGGAATCTGGAGGGCCTTACCGCTTTTGCCCTGATAGTCGGATACGACCTTAACGTCCGCGTCGGTTTCGTCAGCCTTGTAATCGACAGCAGAAATCTTAACCGTATCGGTTCCTCTCGCCACATCTGCGTATTTTTCTTTATACTCAGCGTAGGAGATGAATTTGAAGGATTCGCTGATTTCCTGAAGTGCCGTCTTCTCAGTCTTTTCGGTCGTATCAGCCGCCGATATCAGCGACGGAAACACACCGGAACACATAAGAAGCGACAGACCGAGGCACGTCAGCTTTTTGCATGTGGTTTTTCTCATATAACCTTCCTCCTGCTAATTTTTGAGCCGGACCGACCGCTGACCGACGGCGGCAGGGCTCCACCCGATTCGGGGAATCTTATGTCCTCCTGACAGCTTTAGACGCACAGTCACAATGGATTGCGAAGTGCGTCAAAGAGTCAAAAAAACATATATACGGAGACCATGGGGGCATTTTTACCCGCCAAAATCTCCCGGGATGCGTAAAATATACACGAATCCCGATATTTATATGACATTATAATATCATAAGCGCACAAAAATGTCAAGCGCGACGATGAAGGGTACAGGAATAATTACCCTTCCAAAAAAGTCAACTTTCCCAACACCCCCTGTGGAAAAACTTTGGATTTCCCTGTGGAAACCTGCTTCTCCTGTTTTTAACACTTTCTCACTCTTTGCTGTGTAAAATTCATTTACCCATAAGTTATATTTTTCATACTTATATGCCACATATGCGCATATTATTTATAATTATAATAACTGTATTGTGAATAAACTGTGATTAAGTAATTTTTATTTACTGACGCATATGGAACGCATATCCGTGAGGAGTGATGTCCGTGTGACAGGCAGGCGAGGGTTGTTGTGCAATTATCACAAAAAACTTCATCGTTTTTCTACACATAAGCACAATGCACAAATTTTCAGAAAATTAGGATTTTTCCGTCAAAAACCGCAAAAATCCCCTCATTCCGTCCAAAATCCCACCGTTTGGCTCATCCTCTCGCCAGATTCACACAATCGCGCAGGACACGGACGATCTGTTCCGCCTCCTCTTCCGTCGTATACCGTCCAAGGGAAATCCGGACTGCCGACGAACGATACGCCTCCGGAACCCCCATCGCAGCAAGCACATGGGAAGGCGTATCCTCACCGGCATGACAGGCCGATCCGGTGGACAGGCATACCCCGCGCAGGTCGCACAGAAGCATCAGATTTTCACCGAACGTTCCTTCAAACGCCATATTCAGAATCCCGGGCATCGTCTTCCCCGCTCCGATGCGCAGGCTGCCGGGAATCGCGAGCAGCTCGTCCGCGATGCAGTCACGCAGACGGCGTATCCGGCGGTCATCGTCCTCCTGACGTTCCATTGCTTCCGCGCAGGCCTCACCGAAAGCGGCGATCAGGGGCACCGGCAACGTCCCGCTGCGCAGACCGTGTTCCTGTCCGCCGCCGTAATGAAACGGCGGAAGACGTCCGGCAATCTCCCGGCGGACATAAAGCGCCCCGATTCCCTTCGGTGCATGGAACTTATGACCGGACACCGACAGGAGATCGCATCCCAGCATCCGCACGTCCGGCATCCCGTGACCGACGCCCTGTACGGCGTCGCAGTGAAACAGCGCACCGGCGGCGTGAGCTGCGTCGGCGGCCTCTCTCACCGGCTGAATCACACCGGTTTCGTTGTTGGCGTACATCAGGGAAACGAGCGCGATCTCCGGCGAATTCCGCAGTGTATGTACAAGGTCGTCCACGGAAACGCAGCCGTCGGCATCCGGGTCCAGCAGATGAACACGGGAAGCCGATGCGCGTGCGGCATTCAGCACGGCAGGATGTTCGATTGCGGAGGTAAGGAGAGGTTTGCCGGCGGCACAGCGAAGGGCATGGTTATCCGACTCGGTTCCGCCGGAAGTAAAGATGATTTCATCGGGATCACATCCGAGGAGAGCGGCGGTCTGTTCGCGTGCGCGGAAGACCACATCGGCGGCATCCCGTCCGAAGGAATGTGCGGACGAGGGATTGCCGAAGACTTCGCGGGAAGTCCGGCAGAGGACCTCGGTCACCCGCTCGGAGAGTGGGGTCGTCGCCGCGTAATCGGCGTAGATTTTCAACAAAACACTTCCTTTTTATTATAATATAATATTTTACAACAAAATGGAGGAAAGTGCAAGGTGAAAAGGAAGAAAAATGACCGTGCCGGTCATTTTTCAATTTTATGTCCCAACGCAGGAGATTGCTTCGCAACTCCGGCGAAGCCCTCTTGTGAATCACCCCGCTCTGGAAATCGTTCGGGAGACTCGGCCTCAAGGCCTCAAACAAACAGCGGTTTGCCCGCATTCAGACTTTTAGGAAGAGACAAAGTTTGGGTGCAAATCTGTCCAAAATGTTCGTTCACTACAGACAGCCGTGACGAAATTGCTATTTTTATGCGGTTAGCCTACTTTAACTTCCGGCTTTGCCGGTCCCATATGGGGCAGGACAGTCTTTAAGTTCGG
>JAFQLN010000187.1 GCA_017414585.1 Clostridia bacterium
ACATCGAAGAAGCGCGCTTCATGGTTGACTACGCTGCAAAGAAGGGTCTGTACCTCGGCTGCGACCTGAACCACTACTTCTCCGAACCCGCATTCCAGGCTGACAAGATCATGGCTGAAGGCGGCGTCGGCGAACAGATTTACTCCATGATGAAGGTTGGCTTCAACGGCAGCACCACCGCTGTGAACCGCGTTGACAAGAACTCCAGATGGCAGATGCCCTACTCCCACGCAAAGGCATTCCTGACCCATCCCTTCTCCGTTATGCGTCACTTCTGCGGCGACATCACCCACATCCAGGCGTTCATGGACAAGCCGGGTGCAAGACGTCAGTCCGAAGACCTCATGCTCTCCATTCAGTCCGTTCACATGAAGTTCCAGAACGGCTGTGTCGGTTACCTTCTCTCCCAGCGCGGCGACGCTATGTTCGGTCTGGGCGGATGGTGGTCCTTTGAACTCGCAGGCACGCAGGGTACCATCTGCATCGAAAACTGCGTAGAACAGCTGACTTACTGGAAGCAGGGTCAGGAACCGCAGGTTACCAACACCGGTGTCAAGGAATTCGGCGCAACCTTCCCGATCCGTATCCATGCATTCTACGAAGACCTTGCAAACAACGTTCCGCTTGAACACCTCCGTGCTTCCGGCCGCGACGCTCTTGCTACCATGGAATACATCTTCGCTGCGATTGATTCTTACGAATCCGGCGGTCAGATCGTTCGTCCGCACGCACTCCCGACCTACCACGGTCATCCGACGATTATTCACTGATTTTCAATCAGCGAAACAATAGTGAAGGGAAAAGAAAGGATTATGCAGGGGCTTTTGCTCCGCGAATGCAAATATTATGGATATCTCTAAATATTATATTTCTCCGGCTGAGAAACCACTGGACATTATCAAACCGGACGGGGGGTTTACGGGTATTTTCCGTACCATCGCCTGCATCGGCGACAGTCTTTCGTCTGGTGAGTTTGAATCTCTGAATGAGAATAACCAGCGCGGATATCACGATATGTTCGAGTATTCGTGGGGGCAGTACATTGCACGTGCTGTGGGAGCTAAGGTCTACAATTTCTCACGCGGCGGCATGACTGCATCGGAATACATGAATTCGTGGGGCGACGCGAACGGTGTGTGGGATCAAGAGAAGGCCTGTCAGGCGTATATCTTTGCCCTCGGGGTCAACGATGTCCTCAATCAGCGTCAACCGCTGGGTTCCGCTGCGGATATCGATCTCGAAAATCCCGAAAACAACGCAAAGACCTTCGCCGGTTACTTCGGCAAGATTCTGTCGCGCTATAAGAAGATCCAGCCGAAAGCAAGATTCTTCATGCTCACCATGCCCCGCTCCGAAGAAGCCCCTGACCGTGAAACTCTCAAGGAAGAACACGCGAAGCTGCTTTACGATATTGCACAGCTGTACGAATTCACCTATGTCATCGATCTCAATAAGTATGCACCTGTGTACGACCGTGAACTGGGGAATAACTTTTTCCTTTCGGGACACATGAACGCACAAGGATATATCTTCACCGCACACATGGTCATGTCGTACATCGATTACATCATCCGCAAATACCCCGCAGACTTTATGCAGGTTCCCTTCATCGGCACACCCTACAAAAACATTAACTATAAGTGGTAAAAGCAGAGACTGCCGCATTTCGGAATTTTTTCCTTAGTGCGGCAGTCTCATTGTTTTATTCTCTGCTCTTTATTCATTTGAATTTAAGAAAAAAGATCCCGCGGTGCCGTTTTAAAACAAGCGTATAGAAACCCTGCTCTCGCAAGGACGGTGCCCTCTCTGACGGTTTGTGCTCCCAGCTTCCTTTTCGCTAGCGGCGGCGCGGAATGCGTCACGCGGCAGCGGAGGGAGGTCTGCATACCCCGCGTCAGAAGCCCAGGCTCCTTTTTACTCTTCGTGGGTTTTTACGCTCATCTCTATTTCGTACACCACAGGACCGGTTGTTGTTATCCGCAGTACGCGAATACGGAACCGCTTCTGTCATAAGACAGTCACTGTCCCCGGACAGTCACTGCTCATCGTAGAAAATATCGGAAAATTCGTCGTCGAAAATGTCCGCGATGCGGTCGAATTCTTCGTCATCTTCGATGGTTTCCAGCACATCCTCGCCATCTTCATCGACTGCGCACTTGAGGATGACGTACTCGCTGCTTTCTTCTTCACCGTCTTCGTTGACGGGAATCAGAGCCTTATATACGCCGCCTTCATGTTCCAGCGTGCCGAGGAGTGCGAAGTGCAGCTCGTTTCCGTCTTCATCCGTGAGAGTATAGATCTCCGGATCGTATTCTTCGGTTTCTTCGATTTCGTTCTTCTTATCGAAGAGTCCGTCGTTCTTGTTCATATCTATTCTGCCTTTCTTGGGATCATGATCGGAATCCAGCATTTCTTGCTGTGATTATTGTATCATGAATCCGCTGTTTTGTCAATGAGGTCTGTGCGGTAATTTTCGCATTCGGTGATATTCTCCGCCGTATTTCCCGGGATGATCCTGAAATGGGAAAATGATGCTATAGCTACTGCAAAAATATTGACCTTCTTTTTCTCCTTTACGCAGTAAAGCGCTTTACGCAGTAAAGGCGCTTTAGCGAGGAGTGAAGTTACTTCGTAACTTCTAAGTAGCAAAAAGAGGAACTTTTTCAGAATTTGACGAAGTCAAATTCAGTCTTGGGTATTTCGAGCGAAGTATCGCTGCGCGAAACTTCTGCGGTCCTCGACAAGGGGCTTTGCCCCGTTGAACCCCACAAACTTTTGAAAAAGTTTGATCAAAACTTTTATGGCGGCTAAGTTTTACTGATTCTTTCTCCGTTTTTCCTTCCACGCGGGAATATCGTGCCGGATCATGCCGACGAGAATCGAGCTGATTACGAAAATCTCATTCAGCACGCCGCCGATATTGCGCGCCGTCAGGTGATACACAAACCAGCACGGCGGAGACGGAAGCGTAACCAGACGCACGAGCGCGGGATTGGACATCGAGAAAGAAACCACCGTCATAAACGTACCGATGAGCGCGATGATATCCACCGGGGACTGGTATGTAACCAGTACACACACGCCCGCGGTCACACAGAAGAATACAACCCACCAGTTCGAGCGCATCCACTTATGCTTGTCGCGCATCGCGTAAAACATAAGGCGTACAACGGCGTGGACATTCAGAAGAACACCCGCGTACGCTCCCTTCAGAAACAGATTCAGCACCCACAGAACCGAGGCGATGATCTGCACAATCAGAATTTTCTTTTTCTCGTTCAGCTGATAGCAGATGATGTTCGTTCCGAGTGCCATCAGCCCGAGAATCTGTGCAATCAGTTCCATTCTTTCCTCACTTTGCCGTCGAGGTGAGCCAGTCTTCCACCAGCGCATCCTGTAGTTTCCGGAGCATTTCACCGCCGCGTCCGCCGACCGGTTTTCCGTCGATTTCGTTTACGGGAATGCAGAACGAACCGCTTGAGGAAATCATGACTTCGTCCGCGCAGAAGAGGTCTTCCCGGGAGAACGGAACTTCCGAGAACGGAATGCCGAGTTTTCTGCACATGGCGAGGATATTCTGCCGCGCAATGCCGGGAAGGATGAGATTATCGGTCGCATGGGTGCGGAAAACGCCGTTGATGATCGCGTGGACATTGCTGTGCGCGCATTCGGTGACGATCCCGTTGGACGCGCCTTCATGGTACGGACGGAAGAAAATTGCCTCATGGCATCCGTTCGCGTGCGCTTTTTCGGCAGCGAGGACGTTCGGAAGAAGGTTGAGCGTCTTGATATTGCAGTGATAGAAGCGGGTATCGGGCACCGTGATGCAGGAAATCGGCTTGTATGTATCCTGTACAGTTTCCGGCGTGAGCGTGATCCACAGATTGGACTTGAGCTTTCCGCCGTGTGCGTGCCGGCGCATAGCTGTTCCGCGGGAAATCTGGATGTAGATGAAAAGGTCTCCCGTATCGCAGCGGTTGATCAGATCCCGCAGAAGCAGAGCCATTTCCCCCTTCGGCATGGGCGGTTCGATCCCGAGCAGAGCGGCGGAATTATACAGCCGGTCGAGATGGGGACCTGCACAGTATGCACGGTAATTGCGGGAGTACAGCGCGTCGTAGCAGCCATCCCCGAAGTAGTTGGCACGGTCGTTGAGCGGCACGCGGATGTTTTCGATCAGATCCACGGTGCCGTTGTAATATCCTAAATTTTCCATAAACACCTCAATGTCACATATAATGGAGCATACCGCTTTATTATATGCTTTTTTGCGCCGGGGTGCAAGGGGTTTCGGGGATTTTATCGAAAAATAAATTCCGGTGCGGTCCGTTACCGCCAGTATTTCTGCGGGATGGGTTCGTCATCCGCGAGCAGTTCCGCGCCGCCGCTTCGTTCGCGGATCAGGAGCATGACATCGCGCATTTTCACGCAGTCGCAGAGCTGGGTTTTCGCCGCACCGAGCAGTCCGTCCGTGATGCATCCGTGATGCCGGAACGCTTCTTCATACTTCGGATAGCGGCGGGAAATATCGCCGAGTCCGTGGGAATCGTGGCAGTGGATGGGACGTTCGATCACGCTTCCGTCCTTCAGCCGGATTGTGGCGGGAACAAGAGCATCGCTCATACGTCCGGGAATCTGCATCAGCTCCTCAACGGCGTGCAGGTAGGTATTGCGGTTGTGCCCCACGCCAATGAGCAAAATTTTCCCGCCGCGCTCCCACAGTCTTCCGTGGCATCCGCGGGGAGAAGTGGAGGAATCGACCATGCATTCTCCGGCGATGAATTCCTCCGCATTGTCCCCGAACGCCGCCATGGAGTGGGTCGGATGCAGGGAGCGGTGCGCCTTCGGATGAACTGCCGCGATGGACGGAAGCGTACCGATGCAGGTTTCGGGGGACGTGACGTCCATGGTCACACAGTCCTTGCCGACATTCGCCCATGTATGGGTGGGGATGAGTAGAATTCCGCCGTCCGCGGTGACGTAGTCGATCAGGGCTTCGAGAAATCCTTCCCCTCTGCCTTCGACTTCACCGACTGCACGCAGGGACGTATGGCAGAGCACGGGGACGTTCTGCGGCACTTGCATGGCGGCAAGCTGCTTGAAAAGTGTCTGTCTGGTAAACATAACGAATCTCCTTGGAAATGTACTGTCCATATTATGCGGCACCGCGCACCGATTGTCAAGGGAAAAGCGGAAAAAACGGAATAGGACAGTACAGCAATTTGCGTAAATTTGAAGTTAACATACGGGTGACAGGGGAAAAAACGCCAAGGACAAAGCCTTCCCCTGAATGAACTTTGTTCATTCGGTGGGGCAAGGGGGACCGTTTACGGTGGATGAGGGTGAAAACGTGAATATTTGACCAATCTGCATGGGTATAGAATACCAGTCAACAAGGGTATAGAATACCTGCCCACACAGGTATAGAATACCAAATTGCCTGTTTTCACCCTCATCCGTCAAAATTCCGCATTTTCAATGCGAAATTTCGCCACCTTCCCCACAAGGGGGAAGGCTTTGTCCTTGGCGTTTTTTCACCCGCCACCAATGCAGCAACTTTAAATTCACTCCAAAATCTCCTGCCCGCCCGCTTCCTTTTTCCCAGACTTTCTGCGTCTTCTTGACACCGGCGAGGGAATCTGGTATAATATAATGAAGTATTTTTCTCAGAGAAAGGACGCTTTCCGATGAAACGCCTCCCACGCATCCTGCTGGCAGTCCTCTCGCTTCTGCTGGCTGTCCTTCTGACGCTGACTACCCTGTTCTCCGGTGCTGTTTCTGCTGTGCGCGCGCACTTTACGCCGGAGTATATCTATAATTTCATGCAGTCCATCAACTACGCCGCGCTCGAACTGCCCGATGAAAACGGAAACGCCGCGCCGCTTTACGAAATCATCAACGGACAGGTCAAAGATTTCGGCATCGCGTTCTCAGAATCCGATCTGAACTCGGTCATCCGCTCCTTCTCCCTCGATGCGATCCTTATGTCCTTTGTGCAGGATCTGCGCACATGGTTCCTCGACGACGGCACCGTTCCCATCCTCAATCCCCGCGAGGTTGCCGAACTGCTCCTCTCCGGGCTGGACGACACCATGCTTGCCCTGCTTTCCTTCATGGGCAACCCGACCGAAATCCTCTCCGAATCCCTCAGCGGCATCCTCTCGGCGGCTGATCTCTCCGAAAAGCTCTCCGCTGCCGACGGCGTACGCGAGATTTTCTCCGAAGGCACGCTTTTCTTCGTCATTTCCCTGAGCGCCACGCTCTTTCTTCTGATCCTCGTCACCCGCCGGCTCAGGCTCATCCCCGCCATTGTCCTCACGGGATGTTCGTGCGCAGTCGCCGGATCGGTGCTTCTCTTTGCCGATGCCCTGCTCTCCCCCTTCAAGGCGGGCTTTCTCTCCGCATCCGGACTTCCCCTCTCCACAGTGGATCTGTTCTGGATTCCCTTCATGGAGACCGTACACCGCACCGGGACGTTCATGGCTCTGGGCGGACTGGCAGCGGCGATTGTCTTCGGCGTTTTCGGCTCGTTCGCGGCGATGATCCGGCGTGAAAAGGAAGCTGCGGCATATGCAAAGGCACAGAGGGACGCCTTCCCCGCATTCGATCCTGCGTTTCCCATGCCGTATGCCCCCGAAAATACGCCTGTATCTCCTCAGCCGGATGCAGAACCAATGACAGAGCAGACTGTAGAGCGGACTGCTCAGCAAACTGTAGAGCAGACTGCTCAGCAAACTGCTCAGCAACCTGCTCAGCAAACTGCGCAGACCGAAGAAAACAACAGCGGAACGGACAATCCCGGAGAATATTAACATTTCCCGCTTGTTCCTGTCCGGATTTATGATATAATGAAAGTGTTCCCGGCAGTGCCTGCGGAATGCACAGAATTACGGTC
Source organism: Clostridia bacterium (assembly GCA_017414585.1). Next base: position 6,896 of record JAFQLN010000187.1, read on the forward strand.
ACAACATACTTTTCATACATTCTCACCAAACGAAAGGATTCCCACCATGACGATTACCGAACTCAAAAATACAATCCTCGCCGGCGGCATTGACGAAACCCTCGTTTCCGGTCTCTCCGTCCGTCCCGAAAACGTACCCGCACAGCGCGAACGCTACGCAAAAGCCGCAGACGCATTCCTTGCACAGTACGGCGACGGCGATGTTTCCCTCTACTCCGTCGGCGGCAGAAGCGAAATCTCCGGCAACCACACCGACCACAACTACGGTCGTGTCATCGCGGCTTCCGTCAACCTCGACATCCTCGCTGTTGCCAAGAAGACGGAAAACGGCGTGGTGCGCATCCAGTCCGAAGGCTTCCCGGAAGACGTGGTTCTCCCCGAAGCTATTGCCGCTCCCGACGAAGCGAAGTTCTTTACCTCCGCGGCGATCATTGCAGGTATGCAGAAAGCGTTCCTTGACGCGGGCTACGCAGTCGGCGGCTTTGACGCTTACACCACCTCGAACGTCCTCAAAGGTTCCGGCATCTCCTCTTCCGCGGCATTTGAAGTCATGGTCGGCAACATCCTCAACTACCTCTACAACGACGGCAAGGTTTCCAATGTGGAAATCGCAAAAATGGCGCAGTTCGCGGAGAACAAGTATTTCGGCAAGCCCTGCGGTCTCATGGACCAGACAGCGTGCGCGGTCGGCGGCTTCATCACCATCGACTTTGAAAATCCCGCAGAACCCGTCATCGAAAAGATGGATTTCGACCTCACGGCGGCTGGTTATGCCCTCTGCATCGTCAACACCGGCGGCAATCACGCGGACCTCAACGAAGACTACGCATCCGTTCCCGCCGAAATGAAGGCGGTTGCGGCAAAGCTCGGCGTTCCCGTTCTCCGCAAGACTTCCCGCGCAGCTCTCGACGCACTTCTTGAAAAAGAGGGGAATGCTGTCCGTGAAGAGCTCGGCGACCGTGCCATCATGCGCGCGTACCACTTCTTCGCGGAAAACGAACGTGTTTCGGCACAGGTAGACGCACTCCGCAAAGGCGACCTCGAAGCCTTCAAAGCAGGTGTGACCGCATCCGGCTCGTCCAGCTTCCGCTATCTGCAGAACGTATACACCACCAAGAACGTACAGGAACAGGGGCTTTCCATTGCGCTCTGCATCACGGAAGAATTCCTGCGCGGTACAGCCGGCGTATGCAGAGTCCACGGCGGCGGATTTGCAGGCACCATTCAGGCGTTTGTTCCCGCTGATCTCGCGCCCGCTTACGAAGCGAAGATGGACGCCATTTTCGGCGCGGATGCCTGCCACATCCTCAGCGTGCGCAAGAACGGCGCGTGCCGCATTCTCTGAGATCAACAAGGGGAACGAATTCTCGGGGAAAACTTTTTTGAAAAAAAGATTTTCCGAAGTTACGAAGTGACTTCAAACCCCATTTCAAAAAACTTTATACTAAAAATTTTTTAATGTATGTGCAGATTTTCAAAAAGTTTCTGCCCATCGAACTTTCGTAACAAATACCAGATTCTATAATATGAAAAAAAGAAAAAACGATCCATCTCCGGCTGACGCAAAGAACGCCGCCGCCAAACGGAATCTCACCCGGCTCGGCTTTCTGTTTCTCAATTTTGTCCTGATTTACGCCCTGTTCCGCCTTCTGCTCGAAATCTCCGAACGGACGCGGATTCTCGGCATTTACTACGCCGCTACCGTCCTTTACGCAGGCGCGGCTGTCGTCCTTTTTGTGGCGTACTTTATCCTGAACGGTTTTTCGGTGGACAAAGCGCCCCGTGCATGGGAGGATCTGCCCGAAAAGTGGACGGACGAGCAGAAAAACGACTTTCTTGCGAAACAGCCGGAACGGAAGGAAAAGGCGAAAACGCTGCTCTATCTTCTCATGCCGATCGCCGTTACCCTGCTCATCAGCTACATTGAACTGAATTTCTTCACCTGATTATGTTAAAAATAAAGATCATCGCCATGGGGAAGCTCACGGAAAAGGCGTACAGGGACGCATCTGCGGAGTTTATCAAACGGCTGTCGCGGTCGTATCCCGTCACGGTTGCGGAACCGAAGGCAGAACTGCTTCCCTCCGACCCGACCGACGGTGAAATCGCCCGTGCACTGGAAAAGGAAAGCGAACGGATTCTCAGCGAAGTTCCCTCGCGTGCGGCTCTGGTTGCGCTGTGCGTGGAAGGGAAACAGATGTCGTCCGAGGAGTTTTCCGCGTTTATCGAAAAGCAGGCGGACAGCGGGATTTCGGAGATCTGTTTTGTCATCGGCTCGTCGTTCGGGCTGTCCGAGACGGTCAAGAAGCGCGCGGTGCTCAGGCTGTCGATGTCGAAGATGACATTTCCGCACGAGCTGTTCCGCGTGATGCTGCTCGAGCAGATTTACCGTGCCGCGGAAATCACAAACGGGTCGCGGTATCATAAGTAAAAGCCGCACTTTGTCTCCATAAAAGTTTTGCTCGAGCTTTTTCAAAAGCTCGCAGGGATCCAAGGGACAGCGTCCCTGGTCGAGGACCGCAGAGGTCGAAACACCCAAGCGTTCGAAAAAGTCCCTCTTTTGGTTCTTTTCTCCTCGCTAAAGGAGAAAAGAACAACAAACAACCTGCAACTCCTAAAAATCTGTCCCCCACCCCAAAAATCCAATCAGAAAGACGCCATGCCATGAAATACTTTTTCGGGAAATTCAAAAAGCATATCCGCACGCTCGGTCAGATCGTTCTCGTATTCGGCGCGGCGTTTTTGATCCTGCTCTATTTCCTCGGCTACTACGATTTCTCCTTCCTCGACCGCTATAAACTCTTCTTCGGGGACGAAAATCCGTCGGCGTCGAACAAAAACCCCTTTGTCTCCATCGAAATCGACCCGCCGAAGGAAACGGAAGACCCCGGCACCGGAACAGAATCCGCTCCCGAAAGCGAAACGCAGTCCGGTATAAACCCTGCTCTCCCCGAAGCGGAAACAAAAATCCCCACAAACACCGCGCTCGTCATGGATGAGAACACCCTCCCCGACACGCTTACCGTAACCTTCCGCACCGAAGCCGCGTCCGCCGCCGACGGATACACTGCCGCCCCCACGGATGGCTCCTACCGCTACGACAGCGCGCGCACGGAACTGGCGAAGGTTGTGTTCGACTTCAATCTGCCGACGAAATACGCCATGCGCGTGCGTTCCGTCCTCACCGAACAGGTTGTCACGCCCGGCGAAAACGGCGAGAACACCGACGACCTCGTTTCCGACGAAAGTTATGTCGTGCTCAAGACAAAGCGGCAGGCGCGTCCCGCTGTAGAGCTGTACATGGGATATATCCTTCTGGACGACGGTGACAGCTTCTACCTGCTCGACGACACCGGAAAGCCCCTGTGCCGCTACGATGCACAACGCTATCTCCCCGCCTACGCCCGCGACAGTGCCGACCGGCCGCTCTTTTACCGCGTGGATGAAGTTCAGCGGACCAATGCGGAAACCGGCGGGCAGGAAACGGTCGAAGTGACGCGGTACTTCCATCTGTCCGAAGACGGAACGAGCTTTGTTCTGAGCGATTTCGATCCGCTGCTGGACGGACGCGGGCTGTACTTTGACTATCCGTCGTCCTACGGAAAATCCGCTGTGGAATCGCTGTACATTTACGGCGAAGAGGTGGAAGTGGTTCCTGAAAAGACGGAGGAAGACGAAGCGGAGGAAGTATCCGCAGATGCCTCCGATGCGCTTTCCGCTGACGGTGAAGCCGCAGAGGAACCGGAGACGGTTCTTGCGATGCGCTGCGGATACGAATACCGGAGCACGCAGGGCTATGTGTGGAGCCGGCTGACCTCCCCGCGCTTTGTGACAGCGTTTGCCTTCTCGGAAGGGCGTGCGGCTGTTACTGCGGACGAAAATCGCGGCAGTTTATACTACCTGACGGAAAGCGGCTACCGTGCATTCGCAAATGTATCGACATACATCAACGAGCACAACCGCTATGTGACGGAGTACCTGATGCCGCCGCTGACGCACGGTCTGGAAAGTGTGGGTCACTACTACTACGACAATGGTCTGGTGCGTGCCCGCAAGCAGATCATTGACTACTGGTACTACGAAATGCGCGACAAGACCCGCGTTGTGAAGGATTACGACTGTCTGTTGCGTCTCGACGGTACGGAAGTCCCCCTCCCCGCCGGCTTTGAGCTGGAAGGCTATGCGGACGGAATGGCGATTCTCTCCCGTGACAAGCGCGTGGGTATCTACGACGTGGGCGGCGAGTGGATTGCCCAGCCGATCTACGCCTCCGCCACCCCCTATCTCTCCGGTCTCTGTGTCCTCAAGCTCCTCGACGGACGTGTCGGCATGATCGACCGTCTCGGAAACATCGTCCTCCCCTTCACCTACGACTCCATCTCCGTCGTCTCATCCGGTCTCATCGCTGCCTACCGCGCCGAAAACGGCTGGACAGTCTTCCGGCTGATGGACAAAGTAGAGTAGTACAAGGCGCACGGGAGGAGACGCGGGGTCGCTTTTTTGAAAAAAAGCTCCGCAAAAAACTTTATACTGGCGCACGTTTTTTGCGCTGACATATTCTGAAGCTGATATGGGTTTCAGAAGGGGGATTGTGATGGGTGCTGTGCTCACCAATTTAGTGCATACCAGTCCGCTGACGTGGGAGTGATCCTCAATCTCCCAAAGGGTAGAGACGGCGGCTAGGGACCTCTACCCTATCCGCCCACGCCGTGGAGGATGTCTTTGATGACGGATTTTTGACGGTGCGGGCAGTTGATTTGAAAAAATTTTGTTTTAATAGATTTGGAGTTAAAATTATGCCTATTTTCGGAAAGAACAAAAACAACGACAAGAACAATGACAAAAATACGGAAAAGAATGTTCCGGAGGTTCCGGCGGCAGCAGCTGAACCGGTGAAGGAAGAAGCTCCTGCAGCTCCTGCATCTGCTCCCGCGGCAGAACCGGCAGCAGAACCGGTGCCGCAGGTTGTACCGGATGTGACGATGACAAGTGCATCGAAGTATCACACGCCGGAGGGATTTGAATTCAACCGTTATTTCCTTGCGGAACGCCGGGTATTCCTTGAAAATGTCAGCTACGAGACACAGCGTCCGCAGGCGCAGGGACAGCTCAAGCTGGGTGTGAAGGACACGATTCTTGCGCAGCTGGTCGGACAGGCGGGCGTCAAGGTGACGTTCAACCGCACGCTCCGTTTTGATCCGGAAGGTCCGTTCACGCTGTCTGTATCGTTTGCAGTCATGCTGGTCTTCAATCCGGGCACGCGCGGGGAAATCGACTGGCACACGATTGATGTTGCGGAGGAATTCAAGAAGAACTGTCCGCAGCTGGTACAGGCGATGATGGCGAAGTCCGCGCTTCTTGTTGCGGAAATCACGGCAGCAAACGGCGGCGCACCGATTATCCCCTTAAAATAAAGCTGCACGTTGTCCGCATAAAAGTTTTGGTCGAGCTTTTTCAAAAGCTCGCAGGGGTTGAGGGGACGGAGT
>JAFQLN010000188.1 GCA_017414585.1 Clostridia bacterium
AAAGCAGCTGTTCAAGCGTCAGCTCCTCACCGGCTTTGAGATAGATACTGGAACCTTCGATACCGCACGCCTTTTCGGAAACGCGGATCAGCGCGGAAGGATCCGCAAGTTCAAGTGCCGTTATAGCAGTCATGATTTTCGTAGTGCTTGCCATAGGCAGACGTTCGTGCGCATTCTTTTCAAAAATGATGTCGCCGCTGACAGCTTCCATGAGAACTGCGGATTTTGCGGAGACATCCAGTGCACAAACGGGCACAGGAATAAACGCCGCTGTCAGGGACAGTGCTAAAATTCCGGCAGCGGCTGTGAATACTCTTTTCATAATAACTCCCATATGGATTCATTTCAGATAATAGCATCTCCCGGACAGGAAGAGTTATTACGAAAATTCTTTGCCAGTTTGTGGGAGTTATCGGATAAAGCTCAGATATTGTTTTCTTCGTGCTTTTTTGTGTTGAAAGCAGCCTTGAGACGTTCGATCAGCTCGGGAGAGCGTTCGATGAAGCCGACAACCTGGGATACAGTGTCCACAGGAGCAGCAGCGGGAGCCGCAGATGCAGCAGGCGCGTTCACATTGAGAATATTGACATTGCCGTCAGCGGAAACAATCAGGAATGCAACGGGCGTGACAGTCAGACCGGTTCCGCCGCCGCCGCCGAAATTGTTGTTGGCAGGCTTGCCGTTGACAACGGGAGCGTCCTTCTTCGCATAATCCACGCCGCCGGAAGCATAACCAACGGAGATTTTGGAAATCGGAATAATGCAGGTACCGCTGGCAGTTTCGATCGGATCACCGATGATGGTGTTTGCGTCGAGCATGGAGCGGATGGAATCCAGGGAAGACTTGGTCATTTCACCGAGCTTGTTCGTGTTTTCAGCCATAATATACCTCCGGAACGGAAAATAGAAATTGAATGTTGAGTTTTAAGAATGCACTTTAGCCTGACGGATCTTGAGACGGATGAACCAGACAAGAGCATGGAAACCGATGCGCAGGATGGAAAAGAGACGCAGACGGAGTCGGATGTGGATATGGAATGTGGTCTTCGGTGCAAGGAAGTCCGCCTCTACATGAATGACATCCGGCTTCAGCTTTTTAAAAGTTGTTTTGTGCGAGAGAAGCTCGATCAGGAGCGGGACAGCAGCGGCAATTTTACCGTAAGTGCGTGCGATTTGATCCGCATCTTTTCCGCCGACTGTGATATCAAGCATCCGGATTTCGGTTTTGAAATAGGATGCCAGCTTGGGAAGTTCATCGAAGACAAGCGAAAGAATATCGAAAATCGAAGCGAGTTTTTCTTCATCCTGCGCCTGTTCGATGGTTTCGGCAGCTTTCTGCGCCTGTTCCTGCAGAGCTTTCTTTTCTCTTTTAGCCTGCTCTTTGCGTGCTTTTTTTTCCGATTTTTTCAGAGCGGCTCTGCGTTCCTTTGCAAGACGCTTCTGATGCTTTTCATACGTGAAGTCGGAAAGATTTACCGGCTTCTGCGGCTTTTTCGGCGCCAGACGGAGTACAACAGGTCCAAGTCCGGCATGAATGGTTGTTTCGCCGTCCAGTTTCAGATAAAACTTGATATGCAGGGAAAACAGGAGGACTAAAAACAGCAGTATGCCGAGCAGAACATACAGTAGAATATGCAGTATGATCATTTTTTGCCTCCTTGTATCGTTATTTGTGAAATTTATTCCGGTGAATCTGTGTCCTCGGGCGCATTTTCGTCCGGTACAGAGCCGTAGACGGGGACATCTTCCAGCTGGGGCGTGATTTCGACAGATTCTCCGGAATCACTGCGCAGCATGACAGCGGGGAGCTCGGACAGTTCGGATAAACCGAAAACACGGAGAAAATCCGTTGTTGTCCGATAGAGCGTCGGGCGTCCCGGTGCATCCAGCTTGCCGCAGGGTTCAATCAGGTTCTTTTCCGTCAGCGCATTCATTGCGTAACTGGAATCGACACCGCGTACCGTATCGACAAATGTGCGGGTAGCAGGCTGATTGTATGCGACTACGGCGAGAACTTCCAGAAGAGACTGGGAAAGCGTGCCGCCGCGCCGGATGCCGAGTGCAGCTTTGATCTGTGCTCCGTAATTCTCACGGGTGCAGAGCTGGCAGGAATCCGGAAACCGCACAAGGAGAATGCCGCGCGGGAAAACAGCACTGTTATTGTAGACTGCTGCCATTTTTTCAACAGTATCCGCGCATTCGGATGGCGTTGTTCCGAGAACTTCGGCAAGCCGGGCATAGGAAAGCGGATGACCTGCGGCAAAAAGACAGGCTTCTATGATGCCGAACTGTTCCTCCATAGAGTAAGAACAGGGAGAAACGTCGGTATTGGTAAACTTGTTGTCCATGGTTGACCTCGGTTGAGGATTGATCAGGCATATTGATCCAGTGCGGCGGCTTTGATATCTTCCTCCGTACCGATCAGAGTGATTTTCGCATGACTGCATACATCCGTTATGCCCGAATCCGGATCGCAGTTATCCTCGAGAACAATGATATGGGATTTGAGCAGTTCGAGGATGGAAATGAACTTTGCAATAACTTCAGTTTTCTGCGGCTTTTTGGGAGAAGTGCCGAGAAAGAACTGATCGAGATAAAGACTGCCGGCGCGCAGACGGTCGATCAGATCGGACATGACCGATTCAAGGGGAATGCGCGGGGCATTGACGATTCCGGAAAACTCTTGACGGGCTGTGTTTTCGTTCAGCCGTACTTCCGTGAAAACGTGGATGAGCGCTGCTTTGAGAAGCTCAACGGAATGATCCGCCACGTAGGTTTTATCCGGTGTGATATCATCCTGCTCCTTGATCATACGGCTTCCGTAGGTCTGGAACAGATCGGACAGTTCCGACGCCGCCAGTTTTGCACGCTGATATTCTTTCATGGCGTCAATCAGGGGCTGGCGAGGGTCTTCATCCTTGACCGGATCGCGCGGAAGGAGCATCCGGCTTTTGATCAGCATCAGCTCGCTCGCCATGTAGAGAAACTCGCAGGCAAGGTCAATACTGCGCCGTGACGCTTCGTTCATATAAGCCATGTACTGCTCACACAGAAGGTCGATGGGAATATCGTCGATCTTGAATTTATGTTTCTCAACAAGCGATAAGAGCAGTTCAAGCGGACCTTCAAAGAGTTCAAATTTATAGTTGATATTTTCCATACAGCATCAAAGGAAGGGCAGGAGAGATACAATCCACATCATCCCGCTCGAAATCCAGCCGACGAAGGTGGAAAGCGGAAGCGTGAGAATGCCGGTCCAAAGGGCGAGCATGAGGGCAAGCTGAATATAGCGCTCGTATTTCATGATGCCGAAATAATACTTCGCCGGCAGAAAGGTCAGAAAAATCCGTGAACCGTCGAGCGGCGGGATCGGAATCAGATTGAATACGCCAAGGGAGAGATTGAGAGAATGGAAATACGACAGGAGCATCAGCAGCGCATACTGGATATTCCACGCAAATGAGGACTGTGCCGGAAAAGCGGAAAAAACAGCCATGAAAATTTGTCGCAGCAAAAGGCCGATGAATGCCATGATGAAGTTGGAGACAGGACCTGCTGCGGCTGTCAGCGCCATATCGCGGCGGGGTTTTTTGAAATATCGGCTGTTGATCGGTACCGGGCGCGCCCATCCGAAGTGAAAGAGAATCATGCAGAGCGTGCCGATCGGATCAATGTGCTTGAGAGGATTGAGCGTCAGTCTGCCGAGATTGCGTGCGGTCGGGTCGCCGAGGCGGAAAGCCATCCAGCCGTGCGCGACTTCGTGAACCGTGAGTGCAATCAGAACGCAGGGAATGACAAATAGAAATTCAGTCAGCTGACTGATGAGATTCTGCATCAGGGAGAGAAGCCTCCTTTAATTATTCAAACATCCAGACGGATGAGGTCAGCATAGGTTTCGCGGCGGATGATGACTTTTGCTTCACCGCCCGCAATTTCAATCATCGGAGGACGCGGCAGACGGTTGTAGTTTGACGCCATGGAATAGTTGTATGCACCGGTCACAAGCGTTGCAATAATATCGCCTCTCTGCGGCCTCGCAATGGAAACGCCTTCACCGAGAAGGTCTCCGCTTTCACAGCAGCGTCCGCTGATCGTGCACGAAAAATCTGCATCAAGATCGGCATGGGAAGCGTTGACGAACGTGTAGCGGGACTGGTACAGCGTGTAGCGCGGGTTATCGGGCATACCACCGTCCACGGAAACATAGCTGCGGAAACCGTTGACGGTTTTGACCGAGCCGCAGGTGTAAAGCGTCACACCGGCAGCGGCAACGATGGAACGTCCGGGTTCCATAAGAATCGCGGGCTTGTCGATGCCGTAAACGGAGCACATTCTGTCAATTTCCTCACCGATGCGGCGAATGTTGTCCGTATAGCTGATTGTGGGGTCATCCTCCGTATAACGGACACCGAATCCGCCGCCGATGTTGAGAATTTTTGCGGTATATCCGAATTTTTCACGGATTTTTGCGATGAACGCAAGCATAATGTCTGCCGCTTCCACAAACGGATCAATCTCGAAAATCTGTGAGCCGACGTGGCAGTGGAAACCGTCGAGGGTGAGATTTTTGCAAGTCAGCGCAGTTTTTACAAAGTCAAACGCCTGACCGGTCAGAATCGCCATGCCGAACTTGGAATCAACATTTCCGGTGACAATTTTCTGATGCGTGTGCGGATCGATGCCGGGGGTGATGCGGAGAAGAATGGCGGGCTTGAGTCCCTTGTTTTCCGCAATCGCATCGAGGGCAGCCAGTTCGTCCGGACTGTCCACAACGATGTGTCCGACGCCGAGATCCAGCGCCATGGCGAGATCCGCATCCGTTTTGTTGTTGCCGTGGAAGAAAACTTTCTCCATAGGGAATCCGGCAGCATTGGCAGTATACAGTTCACCGGGAGAAACGCAGTCTGCCATCAGCCCTTCTTCCGCTGCAATTTCGTAAATCCGTTTGCAGCACAGTGCTTTTCCGGCAAATACGGGAGCACTCTGTTCGCCGTAATAAGCGGTAAAAGCAGCTTTATATTCCCGGCAGACCGCACGTACAGCATCCGTGTCGAGAAAATATGCGGGGGTTCCGAACTGCTCAGCGAGAGCAACGGCATCCAGTCCGCCGATGGTAAGATGACCGTCAGTGTTGACGGAAAAAGAGTTGTGCAGGATCATGGTTTCCTCCGGATCATGGTAGAATTGAATCAGAGCTTGCAGGATGCGTAAATCTGTTTCCACAGATCATCCCGTCCGAGATTCGATTTGGACGAGTAGTAAATGAGCGGCAGATCGGCGGTCAGCTC
>JAFQLN010000189.1 GCA_017414585.1 Clostridia bacterium
ACTTGCCGGGGAATACGGCGTGGAAGTGGAAATTATTGCAGGTGTGACGGCGGCATCGTCGGGCGCGGCTCTGCTCGGCTCCCCGCTGACCTGTGATTTTACGGTCATCAGCCTATCCGATCTGCTGACTCCGATGGAAGTCATCGAAAAGCGCATCGAGGGCGCGGCGATGAGCGATATCTGCGTGGTCATCTACAATCCGTCCAGCAAAAAGCGCGCCGATCATCTGAGAAAATGCTGTGAAATTCTCCTGAAGTACCGCTCTCCCGATACCGTATGCGGCATTGCGCAGAACATCGGACGTGACGGCGAAAACGCCAAACTCCTGACTCTTGGTGAGCTTGCGGAGTATCCGGCGGATATGTTCACAACGATTTTCATCGGCAATTCCGTGACGAAAATCATAAACGGCAGAATGGTCATGCCGCGAGGATACCGCAATGTGTGAGAAAATCTGCCTGTTTGCGGGAACGACCGAAGAACGAAAACTTGCCGAAATCCTTGCAGGTTCTGCCGAACTGACGGTATGCGTTGCCACCGAATACGGCGAGATCCTGCTGGACGGAATCGACGGAATCAACGTACATACAGGTCGGATGGATGCAGAGGAAATGGTGCGCTTTTTCAAGGAAAACCTTTTTAATCGGATTCTCGACGCAACCCATCCGTATGCACAGATCGTCACCGAAAACATCCGTCAGGCGGCAGAACGAACCAATATCCCCGTGATGCGGATCCTGCGGGAAAGTGAGCGGCAGGCGGTGGAGGCGGTATACGTTTCATCCGTGGAGGAAGCAAGGGATTACCTCGCGGATAAGGACGGAAACATTTTCCTGACCACAGGCTCCAAGGAGCTTGCTTCCTATGTGGGACTCGATATGTCCCGCGTCTGGGCGAGAGTTCTGCCGACGATTTCGTCCCTGGAAGCCTGTGCATTGGCGGGAATTATATCCGCACACATCATCGCTGCACAGGGACCGTTTTCCGAAGAAATCAACACCGCACAGATGAACATGATTGGTGCAAAATGGATGGTCACAAAGGCATCGGGCAGAAACGGCGGATTTGACGAGAAAATCCGTGCGGCGAAAGCCGTTGGTGCGGTTCCCGTCATCATTGGTCAGCCGCCGCAGGTGACGGGATATTCGCTGGATGAAGCACTTTCGGCGCTTGATAAAACGCTGTCTCTCTCAAAGCCGAAAGTTACCGTCATCGGCATCGGTCCGGGCAGTGAAAACTGTTTGACCGCCGAAGCAAAAGCGGCACTTGCGGACTGTGATGCCGTGATTGGTGCGAAATCCGTGGTTGAATCTTTGCATACAGAGAAGCCGGTTTACCCGGAGTTTCTGCCGGGAAAGGTACGCACCGTGCTTGATGCACATCCAACCCTCCGTCATGCGGCGGTGGTCATGCGCGGCGATGTGGGGTTCTATAGCGGCACGAAGAAACTGCTTGCGGCACTTGACGGATATGATATGAACGTGATTCCGGGGATTTCTTCAATCGTGTACTTTGCCGCAAAACTGGGCGTGAACTGGGACGATGCCGCGCTCATCAGCCTGCACGGGCGGAATGCGAACCTGATTCATACGGTGAAAAACAACCGAAAAATCTTCGCTCTGACCGGCGGTGAGAATACCGTGGATGCGGTTTGCCGCAAACTCTGTGCATTCGGCTTCGGCAGTCTTTCTGTAATTGCAGGTGAGTGGCTGTCCTATCCGGATGAGAAAATCACCCGCGGATGCGCCGCCGATTTGGCGGAGAATACATTGGATTCGCTGTCGGTACTCTATATCGAAAACGAATCTGCCGTCCGCCGTCACCGTCACGGAATCCCCGATGACAAATTCCTGCGCGGCGATGTACCCATGACCAAATCCGAAGTACGCAC
>JAFQLN010000190.1 GCA_017414585.1 Clostridia bacterium
AGCTCCTTTACTGCGTAAAGGAGAAAAAGAAGAGATGAACAGCTTGAAAATACAAAACGGGCTGTCGCATTTCGGAAAATTTTCCTTAGTGCGGCAGCTCTTTTTTGTTTATTGCTGTTCAGCCCTTACACATCGTCTGTCCGACTGCTTTGTGCCAGCCGTCAAGCAGGGATGCGCGGCGTGTGTCGTCCATAGCCGGATCAAACTGACGGTCGCACTTCCATGCACGGACAAGCTCTTCCTTCGATTTCCAGAAGCCCGATGCCAGTCCGGCGAGATAAGCGGCGCCGAGTGCGGTCGTTTCGCGGATGACGGGACGGAGAACGGGGCGGTCCAGAATATCGCACTGGAACTGCAGAAGGAAACTGTCGCGGGTTGCACCGCCGTCCACCTTGAGCGCATGGATTTTTTCGCCCATGTCCCGCTCCATGGCAAAGAGCAGATCCGCAGACTGGTATGCAATGGCTTCTTCTGCCGCACGGATGATGTGCTCACGGCGGGTTCCGCGGGTCATGCCGGTAATTGTCGCCCGGGCATGCATATCCCAGTACGGCGCACCAAGACCCGTGAATGCGGGAACGAGATAAACGCCGCCCGTGTCGGATACCTTCGATGCATAGTATTCCGCGTCCCGGCTGTCCGTAAAGAAGCGCATTTCGTCGCGCAGCCACTGAATGACCGATCCGCCGGAGAAAACGCTGCCTTCCAGCGCGTACTGTACGCCTTCACCCGCACAGGTCGCCGCGATGGTTGTGAGCAGACCGTTTTGGCTGCTTACCCGTTCTTCTCCGGTGTTCATCAGCAGGAAGCATCCCGTGCCGTAGGTGTTCTTCGCTTCGCCGGCAGAGAAGCATCCCTGACCGAACAGCGCCGCCTGCTGGTCTCCGGCAACACCGCATACGGGGATGCTGATGCCGTTTACGGAAGCATAGCCGTAAATCTCCGACGAGCTCTTCACTTGGGGCAGCATGGAGCGCGGAATGTCAAAGAGTGCGAGCAGTTCATCGTCCCACTCGCAGGTGTTGATGTTGTAAAGCATGGTGCGGCTGGCGTTGGTGCGGTCGGTGGCGTGCTGCCCGGTGAGCTTGTAGATCAGCCATGTATCCACGGTGCCGAACGCGAGTTTTCCCGCCTGTGCCGCTTCTCTTGCGCCTTCGGTGTGGTCGAGAATCCACGCGATTTTGCTGGCGGAGAAATACGCATCGGGTACAAGTCCGGTCTTTTCGCGGATCATTCCGTGATAGGGCTTGAGCGCTTCGATTCTGTCCGCGGTCCGGCGGCACTGCCACACGATGGCGTTCATGACGGGACGTCCCGTATCGCGGTCCCAGACAAGGGTGGTTTCGCGCTGGTTGGTGATGCCGATGGCGGCAATTTCGTCGGCACTGATGCCGGTTTTGGCAATGACTTCCATCATGCAGCCGTACTCGGACGACCAGATGTCGATCGGATCGTGTTCGACCCAGCCTTCCTTCGGGTAGATCTGCGGAAATTCGCGCGATACAGAAGCGACCATGTTCTGTTCATGATCGAAGAGAATAGCGCGGCTGGAAGTTGTGCCCTGGTCGAGGGAAAGAATATATTTTTTCATGCTGATACCTCACGATGTGAAAAATCAAAGGGACAGAACGGTGCAGCCGAGCGAAGCGGCAATATCGGCTTCGGATCGGCGGCAGGTGAACAGGAGATACTGCCCGCCCGACAGTGAACGGAAGAGACTGCGGATGCGCTCTTCGTCGATGTGCGCGAAGCTCTCGTCCAGAATGAGAACGGGGGATTCGTTTTTGAACATTTCCCGTGCCAGAGCAATCCGCAGTGCAATGTAGGCAAGATCGGAGGTGCCGCGGGAGAGATGTTCGGCGGGAAGAATGTCGCCGCCGGAAGAAAGGGAAGCGTTCCAGCCCGCGTCAAAGAGAATGCGGTCGTGCGGGGATGCGGCGGCGAGTATGGCGGAGGCTTCGGCTGCCAGACGCGGAACCGTGTCCGAACGCATGGTTTCACCGGCTTTCCGGGGCGCATCCTGTGCCAGTTCGCAGGCGTCGTGTCTCAGCGACAGCTCTTCGATATGTTCGTCGAGTGCGGACAGCATTGTTGCGATTTCGTCGGGTGTGTGCGTCAGCTTGCCGAGTTCCCGCAGACGTTCTTCCAGCGCGGACTGACGTTTGCGTGCGGCGCGGAGCGCATTTTCCGTGAAATCCTTTTCCTGCACAGCGGTTCGGATACCATCCTGATCGAGTTCGGCGGCGATTTTTCCGTGCGGTGACTCCAGTGCCGTGTATGCTTCCAGTTCAGCCTGTGCCGGATTGATGCCCGCAAGCTGTTCTTCCAGTGTTTCGAGTCGTCCTGTGAGCCGAGTGATTTTTTCTGCGGTTTCCTTTCGTTCTGCGGCGTTTTCGGCTGCCATTTCCCGCAGGGAATCGAGAGTCTGATAAATGTCTCCCGAATCGGGCAGATGAACGGCATTGGCAAGATCGAGAATGTGCTGCTGTGCGGTGTCAAAGCGGAGTTTAGCGGCTTCAAGCGAGGCGTTCATGCGGTCTCTTTCCAGCGCCATGGCACGGCTGCGGTCGAGCACGCTCATTTTTTCCTGTACAGCCGTTTCGATTTCCTCCGCTGATTCCGCGTCCCACTGTTCGAGCAGGGCGGTGAGATGCTTCTGCGTTTTGATGCGGCGGAACATGAAGGTGACGCCGAGGAAAAGCAGGATCAGCGTCATGACGAGCGGGAAAATATACAGTTCCGTGTTGAACCAGTGCAGCAGGAACGATGCACCGAGGGCAATGACGCCGGCGGCGAGCAGAGCCACAGCAACCGATCCCAACAGACGGGAAGAGGTGTCCGCGCGCTGGACTTCTTCGATCACATCGGCGGCATCGGGCAGTTCTTCGGCAGGGGCGGCATCGAAAACTGCGATTTTTTCATCGTATACGGCGCATTCCTCATCGTAAGCGCGGATGTCCCGTTCCGATTCATTGAGGGACTCTTCCGGATCGGAACCGAGCGGGGATGCTTCGAGTGCGGCAAGCGTTTCGGTCAGCCCTGCGATGCGGGCGCGGGTCTGCTGTGCGGAGTCAAGCCGGCGCTTATGGGAGATTTTTTCAAGAGCGGAGAAGATGCCGCTGTAATTCTGTTCGGCTTCTTCCAGCTGTGCGATGCGCTTTTTTATTTCGTCCAGTGAGACGGACAGGGTGAGAATTTCCTGTGCACGTTCGCTGCCGGATTTCAGTTCTGCCATCAGCGCGCCGCGTTTTTCCTTCAGATCGCGGATTTCTCCGCCGGATTTGTTTTTATGGAGAAGCTGCCGGCGTGCGGCGTCGAGTTTTTCCAGTGCACGGGTGAGATCAATACTTTCGTCCGCGGAGGTGAGCAGATTGTCCACCGCTCTGCCGGATGAGCTCTGACCGATGGGACCGAGATCGGGGCGGGCAGCAGATGCCTGCGAAAGAAAACAGGTGCTCGTGAAAACCTCAGCCGGGACACCGAAGAAATGCTCTCCCGGATTCACACCGGTGATGATTTCTCCCGTGCTCTGGTTGATGATGCGGACACGTTCGCGGGGGGCGGCATTGTCGGAGGTGATAATGGCGCGTTCAAGCCGGTAAAGCGTTCCGCTGTCGGTCTGTGCCATGATATAGCCTGCCGCCTGCCCCGTGGTGCGGTTGATGAACCGCTGGCGTTCGGAAGCGCCGGATGTTTTTGAGGCTTTGGAGGACAGTCCGTAGAAGATGAATTTGATGAACATAGCCGCGGAGGTTTTTCCCGCTTCGTTTGCGCCGAAAACGGTGTTTACGCCGGCGGAGAGGTCGATGTCGCATCCGCGAAGTCCGCCGAAGGAGATGATATGCAGGGATTTCAGAATCATGAATGTGCCCTCCTTCAAAAAGCGTGTTCGCCGGAAAGTGCGGCAAAGGCATAGCGCAGTGCGCGGATTCCGACTTCCCGGGTGCGTTCATCGGTCGATTCCAGAGACGGTTTCAGCTGCCGGTAGAGTTCGCCGCGTACAGTCCGGTCCGTTTCCAGAGAGGAAAAGTCCAGCTCGGGACGGGTTCTGTCGGTGAGTTTTAAGAGATAAAGTCCGTGCGTGTCGTTTTCGAGCTGTTCCGTATCCGGCAGGAGAGCGGGAGAAACCGTTCCGGTCAGACTGAGGGAGAGAAGCGTATCATCCCCGTACCGTTTTTCGCGGATGTACGCGCCGATTGCCTCGCTGATTTCTTCTGCGGTCTGCGCGCCGCTGAGGATGAGCTCACCCTTTTCGTACCGCCGTTTGGAGAAGCGCACCCGTTTGATCGTGATATTTGTCTGTTGGTTTTGCTTGGCCAGTTCGACAAGACAGGCACCCTTCGGACCGCATTCGTCAAAGCCGCGTGCTTCCAGACATCCGCAGTAGCACCAGCGGTTGTCGGGACCCGGGGCAGGCGGATTGTGGATATGTCCGAGGGCGGTGTAGTCGGCACCGAACGCAAGCAGATGGGATGCGGTGACCGGGCAGTCGGAAGATTGTGCGTCGGTCATATCACCGTGGCAGACAAGCAGGTTGATGCGCGCGGGATCCGAGACGGTATGTCCGTCCGTGGGAACATGATCGAGGGCAGCGGACGCAAAGCCGAAGCCGTAGACGGTCACACCCAGTTCATCGAGATCGACGGAGGTGAGTTTTTCTTCGGTGAAAACGTGAACATTTTCCGGAAACGGATTTTTCGTCCAGATGCTCTTCGGGGACGCCGGATCGTGGTTGCCGGGGGCAATGAAAACGGGCTTGCCGAATGTTTCAAACTCGCGGCAGAGCATGGCGACGGTTTCGCGCGTGACCATGTCCCCGTCGAAGAGATCCCCGGCGATGAGCATGATGTCGGCTCCGGTCATCTTCGCATAGGTCATCATGGACGTGAACGCCGCGCGAAGCTCGTTTCTGCGCTGACTGCTGTGCCGCGCATCAAGACCGGAAAACGGCGAATCGAGATGAATGTCGCCGGTGTGCAGAATTTTTATCATAAATGGAATAATACTCCGATCATTGTTGAATCGTTGGTTTCATTATATCATAAATGCACGTGAACCGCAAGGGATGGATGTGAATTTAGGGAGGGATCGGGGGAAGAAAACGGGCAGGGGGGAATTGTCCGCCGTTTTTTTGATGATTGTATTGAATTTGTCCGCGGGAAATGGTATAATATAATTTGGTATCTTATTGTTAGCATCCGGTATCGGAGGTGATCCCGTTGAAGCGAATGAAATCCCTGATTCTGACAGTCCTGCTCTGTGCACAGCTGTCTTCCTGCATTGCTCTGCGCAGCACAGACGAAATCCCACTGCCCGCCTATCCTTCCTCGAAGACGGAGGAGGAAACCGCTATGCGTCAGAACGGCGGATCCGACAGCAGCGGTTATGCAAAATCGGACGATTTTTTCACGCCGCACGCAGAAACGGCAGAACAGGATTCCCTTTCCGAACCGTCCTCGGGCGCGGAGCTGAACGATCCGTATGCGGGGGTGAAAATCACTTTCCTTGCGGCAGGGGACAATCTCATCCACCCGAATATTTACATTGACGCATCGTACCGCGGGACTGCCGAAAAGCCGTACGATTTTCTTCCGATGTACGAGAATATTACCGAAGCCGTACAGAGTGTGGATTACGCTTTCATCAATCAGGAAACTGTCATGGCAGGGGAAGGGTATGCCAATTCCGGCTACCCGTGCTTCAACTCTCCCCAAGAACTCGGACGCGATCTTGTAACCGTCGGCTTTGACATTGTAGGCATGGCGAACAACCATATGCTCGATAAGGGTGCGGCGGGGCTGTCGTCCACGATGGATTTCTGGGATACCCAGCCCGTTCTCACACTCGGCTCGTACAGGGATGAAGAAGATGCGAAGAAAATCCGCATGATCGAAGAGGACGGTGTGAAAATCGCGTTCCTTTCGTATACCTACGGTACAAACGGCATCGTCAAGTCCGCGTCTTCCCCCATCGTCATTCCGTATATCGACGATGCGCTGATCGTGTCCGACCTTGCCGCAGCCGAAGAAGAAGCTGATTTCACTATTGTGTCGATTCACTGGGGAGACGAAAACACGCAGAAAGTGAACGCGGAGCAGAAGCGGCTTGCACAGCTCATCGCAGACAACGGCGCGGATCTCATCCTCGGACACCATTCCCATACCATTCAGCCGATTGAGTATGTCACTGCGGCTGACGGACGGAGTGTGCTGTGTACCTACTCTCTCGGCAATCTTCTCTCCGGGATGGCGCGTCCCGTCAATCAGGTGGGCGGACTGTTTACCTTCACCATCGAAACGGACGGAATGGGAAATCTCACCGTCACCGATCCGCTCTTTACGCCGACCGTGTTCTACTACGGCATGGACTGGTATTCGACCAAGCTGTATTTTCTCAAAGACTATACCGCTGATATTGCCGCAACCCACGGCGTAGCCATCTCCGGCTATACGCTCACACCCGAGCAGGCGAAATCGTTTGTCACAGACACGATTGACGCGCAGTTTCTGCCGGACTGGCTGAAAAACTGAGTTTATCCTGAATCTATCTTAAATATATCGAAATATCGAAGTACCCGAAAGGAACATCATGGCAAAGTACAGAAAGAATAAAATCGACGGAGCTTTCGTTGAGGAATGCGCGCAGATCATCCGCGAAGTCAAGGATCCCCGCGTATCCGGCGTGATGCTCACCGTCATGAACGCGGATGTTTCCGCTGATTTGAAATTCGCAAAAATCTATTATTCCGTCCTCGGTGAGTGCGATGATAAGGAACTCTCGAAGGGACTGAAGTCCGCCGCTCCGTTTATCCGCTCCCAGCTGGCGCAGAGACTGAATATGCGCATTACGCCCGAACTGACCTTTATCCGCGACGAAGGCGTGAAGCACGGGGCGGAAATCGCGGCGATTCTTAAGTCCATTGAATCCGATCTGCATGACGATGCGGAGGAAGAAGACGATGAATAATCCCGCAAAGATTGAAGAAATTCTCGCCGCTACCCCGGTCTGCCTGCCCGAGTGGCCCATACTCACTTTGGAGGAAATCGCAGACGGACTCACGAAAGCCGAAAATGTGCTCATCCTCACGCACGTCAATCCGGACGGCGACTGCATCGGTTCTGCCTTTGCGCTGAAGGAAATTCTGTTCGCCATGGGAAAGAATGCGGCGGTTCTGAGTCCTTCCGAACTGCCGAAACGGCTGCGCTTCCTCTGCGGCGATCAGCAGTCGCTTGCTCTGGACAGCGTGGATGTCGATACATTTGACCTCATCCTCTCTCTGGATGTTGCGTCTCCGATGCAGCTCGGTGAGCTTGCCGTGCTGATTCCGCGCATCGACTGGATGATCGACCATCACGGCATGGGCGAGACCTACGCGAGAAATTATATTGATCCGAACGCTTCGGCAGCCGGGGAAATTGTCTACGCCATTTATCAGAAACTGAAGGAAAGGGGCGCGGTGGGAAAATGTCCCGAAGCCGCACGGAGAATGTATGCCGCAATCGTATCCGATACCGGCAGTTTCAAGTTCTCCAATACTACGCCCGATACCCATATCACCGCATCCGTTCTTCTGGATGAAATCAACACGGCGGACGACGGCGGCATGGACGCATCCGATGTATGCCGTTCCCTGTTTGGTCAGCGCACGCTCAAGGAACTGACCGCGCAGATGCTCGCTATCCAGAATCTCCGTTTCTACGAAGACGGTGCACTCGGTGCGGTCATCTTCACCCAGCAGATGCTTGCGGATGCCGGTCTGACCGAAGAGGAAATCGGCAATGTCGTCGATACACCGCGCGGTGTGGAAGGCGTGCTGGTCGGCATCTCCCTGCGTCAGCTTGCCGCTGATCCGACACAGTACAAAGTGTCCTCCAGAGCCAATGCGGAAATCGACTGTGCGGCGGTCTGCGCGGCATTCGGAGGCGGCGGGCATATCCGTGCTGCCGGATGCACTGTCACAGCGGACACCCCCGAAGAAGCGCTGGACATGATGGCACAGGCCTTCGGTGAAGCAGTGCGCGCATATGTGCAGGCAAAGAAAGGCTGAATGGATATGGCTAAGAATAAACCGGATACCGTTTCGGGTGTCCTGATTGTCAACAAACACGCTGGCGTCACCTCGCACCGGATCATTTCCGCCTGCCGCAAGCTGTTCGATACAGCAAAAGTCGGACATACCGGCACACTCGACCCCATGGCGACGGGCGTTCTTCCCGTGCTGATCGGACGTGCGGTCAAGGCTTCGGACTATCTCATGATGCACGACAAGGAATATGTGTGCGAAATGAAGCTCGGTCTGACGACGGACACCGAAGACATCACCGGCGAAATCCTTTCGGAATCGAAGGAGATTCCCGGGGAAGAAGAAGTCCTCGCCGCCTGCCGTTCGTTTGTCGGGAAAATCGAACAGATTCCGCCGATGTACTCCGCTATTAAGGTAGGGGGACGCAAGCTCGTCGATATTGCCAGAGAGGGCGGGGAAGTCGAGAGAAAGCCGCGCGAAGTGGAAATCTACGAACTGGACGCAAAGAAAATTTCCGACGATACCTACTCTGTGCGTGTGGCGTGCTCCAAGGGTACATATATCCGCACGCTGTGTTCCGATATCGGCAAAAAGCTCGGGTGCGGCGCAGTCATGTCCTCGCTTGTCCGCACGAAAACGGGACAGTTCACGCTGGATGACTGCGTGACGGTCGAAGAACTGGACGCGATGACGTTTGAAGAACGTCTGCGGCTTCCGAAACCGGTGGAATCCCTGTTTGCACAACTGGATGCCGTCTCCGTTCCCGACTACTATGCAAAACTGCTGCGCGGCGGAGCACCTCTTTTCCAGAAAAAGCTGAAATGTTCCTTTGAAGCGGGAACGCTCGTCCGGATTTACCAGCGCGGACAGTTCATTGCGCTCGGACGTGCCGGCATCGAGGACGACAAAGCTGTAATCCGGCAGGAAAAGCTCTTTGTGATCGAAGAACAGAACAGTCCGAAAACAGACGGAGAAGCGTGACAGGCGTCCGCCGGGTAAACGATTTGTAAATTCTCGTCCGTTTTCTTCCCAAAAGAGCGGATGTATGGTATACTATAAAAATCACGCATATCCGTTTTCGAGCGGATATCAGTCAAGTGATGGATAATCAATGAAACTGACCGAACTATTTGATAAACGGTACCTCGGCAGAATTGCACTCATGTTTCTGACGGGAGCTGCCGCACTCGGCCTGATTTTCTACGTCGGCTATCATGTGGTCGATCGCTTTTCTCCGGGTCTGGAGCTTCTCGACGCTCTGCCCACAACCGTTACGCGAACCATTGCGGCGGATGCGTACATCCTGCGCGACGAGGAACCCCTGTATGCATCCGGCGTTTCAGCGGGCAGTGCGGCTCCGGCTATTGCGGACGGCGGACGGGTACCCATGCACGCACGGATTGCCGATGTGTATGCCGGGACATCGCCCGATGTGGAAAAACGTCTGGCGGAGATCGACGAGCAGATCACACTGCTGGAGAAAAATCGGGCGGACAACCGTTCCGTGCAGTCCACTTCCGGACTGGATACGGAAATTTACGACAGCGTGTTTGCCATCCGCTCGCACAGTGCAGGCGGGGATTAAGCCGATGCGCTTTCACTCAGAACCTCGCTTCTCGTGGATATCAAAAAACGCGGGATTCTCACCGGTGAGATCACCGACTACAGCGCCCAGATCCGCCTGCTTGAACAGGAGAAAAGCGAACTGCGCGCATCACTCGGTGCCAGTCTGCAGTCGGTGTATGCATCTTCGACCGGCTATTACTTTTCCGAATACGACGGGTACGGGGAGATTTTTTCCGCGGATCTGGTGGATACGATGACCTTTGATCAGTTCATGACCATGACTGCCGCGGAGCCTGTTTTTGCTTCCGGGGTGTCGGTCGGAACCATGGTGCACGATTTCAACTGGTACATCGCCTGCCCGATGGAAAAAACGGAGGCTGCCGCGCTTCTGGAACTGTACGACTGTACGGTGACATTCGATTACAGCGGCATCAGCCTCGATATGGAGCTGTACCGCGTGATTTCCGAAACCCCCGGGGACAGAGCGGTTGTCGTGTTCCGGTGCGGAAAAATGCCGCAGGGATTCGACTATACGCGGATGCAGCCGGTGCAGATTTCCGCTGTGGAATACACCGGATACAAGATTCCCCTTGCCGCTGTCCGTGTGGTCGGCGGTTTTGAAGGCGTGTACGTGCTCGATGAAGTCACCCTTGCGTTCCGGCGCGTGCATATTGTCTATGAAAAAGACGGCTGGGTTGTCTGTACGGGCAAGCCGGAATCCGCAGACGGCGAAAATACGGTCACTGCCGATGATACGGTGTTCCCGTGGATTCAGCAGAACGACGTGATTGTGGTCAGCGGTACGGAACTGTACAGCGGCAAAGTAATCGGCAACTGAAAAAAGGATTTCTGATATGACGGACAGACAGATAGAGCTGCGCGACAATTATTTCCGCGTGCTCGAGAACATCGAAGCGGCCAAAGCACACCGCGGCGAAAACAAGGAAGTGCAGCTGCTGGCGGCGACCAAAACCGTTCCGGCGGAGGATGTGCTCTTTCTGGTGGAAAATTACGGCCTGAAGCTGTGCGGGGAAAATCACGCGCAGGAATTCATCGCCAAGGCAGATCTCGTGAAGAACGCGGGCGCACGCATGGATTTTATCGGTCATCTGCAGACGAACAAGGTGAAATACATCGCCGGAAAAGCGGGACTTGTTCACTCCCTCGATTCCGTTCGGCTTGCGGCTGAACTGGACAAACAGTGCGCAAAACTCGGCACAACCCAGGACGTTCTCGTGGAGATCAACATCGGCTCCGAAGATTCGAAGACGGGCATCGCCCCGACGGAAGTGGAACGCTTTCTGGAAGAAATTTCCGCTTTTCCGACGCTCTCTGTGCGCGGAATGATGACGATGGCGCCGAAATGTGAAGAAATCAGCGAATTTCGCAAATATTTTCGAGAATCTTATAGAATATTCCTTGACTTTTTTGCAAAAAAAACGCATAATATAGGAGAGGCTGTATTATCTATGGGAATGAGCGACAGCTATGCGTGTGCGATTGAGGAAGGCTCCGATATCGTCCGCGTCGGCAGCGCAATTTTCGGTTCGAGAAACTACAAATGACAGCCTGCCGGAAGAGATGATCTCAGCCGGCTGCAAGATAAAAATAAGTAAGTTATATCCTGCTTCCCAGAGACGGAGGCAGAATGGAGGATTTATATGGGACTCATGGATCGAATCAAGAAGGTAACCGGTACGAACGATAATTACGACGATACCTACGAAGACGATTACTATGACGGTTTCGACAACTACGAAGAAGGTGCTGAAGAAGCTGACTACGGCGCACCCGCAGCACAGGCTCCGATGAACGGTGCTATGGGCGGCATGAACTCTGCTCCCATGGGCGGCGGCATCAGCCTTTCCGGTGCAAACATCAAGATGCAGGTTGTACGTCCCCGTACATATGACAGCGATACCACTACCCAGATCGCAAATCACCTGCTCAACAAGTGCACCGTTGTTCTGAACCTCGAAAACACCAACCGCGAAACATCCCGCCGTCTGATCGACTTCCTTACCGGCGTTGCTTACTCCATCGGCGGCAATCTCAAGCAGATTGCGACCAATGCGTATGTCATCACGCCCTCCAACGTAGACGTTGAAAACGCACAGATCAGACAGAACACCCGTCGTCCCGAACCGCAGCCCGAAATCAAGGAAACCCCTGCTGACGATTTCAGCGATTTCAACTGATCGGCTGCAGCATATATTCCCGGAGAACATAGCTTGAATTCTGTAGAGATTTCAGGTTTTGTTCTTATGCCCAAAATCAAAAATACTGTTCCGGAAAAATCGGGAAACGGATTTTCCGTCAGCGGAATGATTCGCTTCTTTCCGGAAATATCCTGTTTATGAGCTATGCCTGAGAAGGTGTAGCTCGGGTTTTTTATAGCTGCCGCAGGACAACGGCGGACACTGTTCTCCTGCCCTGCGGACTTACTCGGAGGAAATACTTTGAGCCAACTCCTTTATGTTGTCATGACGACCGTGCGTGTGCTGCTTGCTGCCATTCAGTTTCTGATGATGGCGCGCGCAATTATCAGCTGGCTGCCGCTGGACGAGGACAATCCGATCGTGACCTTCCTTTATACTGTCACGGAACCGGTGATTGCGCCTGTGCGGGCTGTGATTGATCGGCTCGGTCTGTTTGAAGGGATGCCGATTGATATGTCGTTTCTGATTACGTTCATTCTTCTTTCGATCTTGGAAATGTTTTTGTAAGCGGAGATGAGCGGGCAGAAAGCCGCAGAACTGCCGCTGATGCAGAGAAAGGCATGACACGAACCATGATAAAAAACGATGATACCATGCTTGTTTCCCGTGCGCTGGAGCTGTACAGGGAGTCGGAATACGCTGTCTGCGTGACCGATTTCCTCTCCCCGGGGGAAAAACGAAATGTATATGAAAACCTGATCGCCCGTGTCGGAAGCGGTATATCCGGATGCTTTTTCTGGGGCGGATGCCGCGGTGCTGAACGATGTGCCGCGGTTTTTTTGCCCGAGTGGTACTGTCCGGAGAATGCGCCGAAGCATCAGATGATCCTCGACGAAGCACGGACAGACGCTTTCGCCGCGCATCTCTGTGCCGAACCGGAGCTGCTGGCGGAGATTCCGATCACAGCTGTACGGATTCGCGGGAGCGGCTTCCGTTCGCTCGGACACCGGGACTTTATGGGTGGACTGCTTTCGCTCGGCATTGACCGGAGTGTTGTCGGGGATATTGCCGTGCTCAGCGAGTCGGAAGCGCTTGTCTTTGTCAAGTCGAAAATTGCGCCGTTCATCTGCGCTGAACTGACAAAAATCGGACGGGACGGTGTGAAAACGGAAATTGCCGATCTGTCCCCCGATTACCTGCTTCCGCGCCGGTATGAGGAGCTTTTCATTACCGTATCCTCCGCGAGACTGGACGGTGTGGTCAAGGCTGTCACCAACCTTTCACGGGAAGCGGCGGCGGATCTTGTCCGTGCGGGCATGGCAGAGCTGTCGTATGTGCAGACGGACAATGTTTCCGCCGATGTCAGGGAGGGGGATATCCTCTCTGTGCGCGGGTACGGAAAATATGTGATCGGACAGACGACGGGACAGACCAAAAGCGGACGGCTGCGCATCGCGCTGAAAAAATACATTTGATAAAACTCTAATTTCAAACCATATGGGAGGACTCTATGCCGAAGGATTTCAGAAAAAAGACGTTTCAGAAGGTTCTGCGCGGGTATGCATCGGAAGAAGTGGATGAATATCTCGTTTATGTGACGGAAGAGTACCGCAGGCTGGAAGTCCGCGCGGCAGACAGTGAGAGGAAGCTGGCTCTGCTTCTGAAGAAAATGGACGAACAGCAGAAACAGCTGGAAGCGGAAAAGGCGGCGGAACAGAAGAAATCGGACGAGGCGTATATGGCGGCTGTCCATGAGGCGGAAGCACTTTTGCTGGAAGCTGAGACCTCTGCGGAAAACATCCGGGAAGCGGCTGCTCTGGAAGCGGAAAAACAGCTCGTTGAAGCGTCCGAAACCGCCAAACAGATGCTGGACGCGGCAGAAGCGGAGTCGAAGAAAGCCAGAAACGAAGCTGCCGCGCTCTATGACGCCGCATCGGAAATGTATGAGGAAGTATCATCCTTCCGCGATACGGTTTTCTCGCTGTACCAGAGCCATATCGAATCGGTGGAAAGCATTGCCGCAAGTGCGCAGGCTTATATAGCGAAGGTGGATCAGACTTATTCGGATGCGACCGGGGAAATTCACAGCCGCGAAGAAGATGAGGACGATGATGCGGACGAGGATGAAACGGCTGTACCGGGAGAAATCTCCGACGGACAGAATGCAGAAGAGTGCGCTTCCGATGAAATGCAGTTTTCCGAAGCAGAGAAAGAAGCGTCCGAACCGGAACACCAAACCGGCGGCGGGTATGATGTGTACATAGACCCGTTTGAAGAGGAAGACATGGCGGATGATGAATCGGAAGAAGCAGAAGAAAGCATCGTCCGGATCGACTGGAAAAACAAGCGTGCGCTGGATGTAGAGGAGGAACGGACCCGTGTTCTGAATCTGCGCGCGGTCCGGGACGCAATGCAGGAAGATGATCCGTTCACAGAAGACGATATTGAGGAAGATGAAGCGGATGATTCCGGGGACTTTGAAGATCCGCAGGTTTACCCGGAAGATTTTGAGAAAATCAATGCATCGTTCCGGGAAATGGACTCCCTCTTTACGGAGGACAAAAGCAAGGGTGAGCTGTCCCTGACCGATGAATTCGATATCGTATTTTCCAACGCGGACAGCAAGCGCAATGTGGAGGAAATCCGCCGTCAGCCTACCGTCGCACCGGAAGAACCGAAAAAAGCCAAGAAACATACGAAATTCTGATAAACTGACAAACGGAAGGATAACCCATGATTTTCTGTATCGTTCTGATTGCACTTTCCATTCTTTCCGATCAGGTGTCGAAATACCTTGTTTCAACCGGCATGGAAGTCGGGGAAACGATCGCGCTGATCGAAAATGTATTCCATTTCACCTATGTGCAGAACCGGGGCGCCGCGTTCGGGATGCTTGCCGATCACCGCTGGGTGTTCATGGTGCTGTCCGTACTCGGCATCGGCGCGATGATTGTCTGGCTGGTGCATGAAAAGCCGAAATCGCGCTGGCTGCAGGCGGCACTGTCTCTGGTCATCGGCGGCGGCATCGGCAATATGATCGACCGCATCGTGCTCGGCTATGTCGTGGACTTCATCGACTGCCGTTTCATTGATTTCTACGTGTTCAATATTGCCGATTCGTGCGTCTGCGTCGGATGCGGGATGTTTGTGCTTGCCGTAATTCTGGAAGAAGTCAGAAGCGTGAAAGCCAAAAAAGAACAGACTCCCGAAGAAGAGCAGTCCGGGGACGAAACGGTCGGAGAACAGAATGGAAACGAATGATTTTATCACGGAAACTGCCGCAGAGGAATGCGAAACGCTTTCTCTGACAGCGGATGAATCCGGCGTGCGGCTTGATGCCTTCGTCGCGGCGAAAGCGGAAATTTCCCGTTCGCAGGCGCAGAAGTGGATCGAGGACGGAGCAGTAACCGTCAACGGAAAAGAAGCCGCCAAAAACTGTAAGCTGAAAGCCGGCGATGCGGTTGAAATCACGCTCCCCGAAAACGAGGACTGTGAAGCCGTGCCGGAAAATATCCCCCTTGATGTGCGGTACGAAGACGACGATATCATTATTGTCAATAAGCCCTGCGGCATGGTGGTTCATCCGGCTCCGGGACATACCCGCGGAACGCTCGTCAACGCGCTTCTGTATCACTGCGGCGATTCTCTGTCCGGTATCGGCGGAGTCAGCCGGCCCGGGATTGTCCACCGTATCGACCGCGATACCTCGGGACTCATCTGTGCCGCGAAAAATGATAAAGCGCACCTTTCCCTCGCCGCACAGCTCGCCGATCATTCCATGCACCGCGAATACAGACTGATCGCAGTCGGCGGTCTGAAGGATGACACGGGAACGATCGACGCTCCCATCGGCAGGCACCCGACGGACAGAAAGAAAATGGCAGTCATCCGGCAGGCGGATAAAAAAGCCCGTCACGCCGTAACCCATTATTCCGTACTGGAGCGTTTTTCCGGCTTCACCTATGCGCAGGCAGTGCTGGAGACGGGAAGAACCCACCAGATCCGCGTGCACATGGCGTACATCGGGCATCCGCTCATGGGAGACACGGTCTACGGCGGCGGACATACGCCTTTTGAAAAGCACAATGCGCCTCTGCTCGACGGACAGATGCTTCATGCAGCAGCATTGATCCTCGCGCATCCCGTTACGGGGGAGAAAATGCGCTTTGAAACCCCGATGCCCGATAACTTTACTGCCGTACTCGAAAAACTGCGGCGGATGGAATCATAACGAAAAACGGAGATATCCTATGAAAATTGCACTGGCGGCTGTCTGCTACAGAAACCGCGATCTTGCTTTCAATGTATCCCAGATCAAAAAATGGATGCTTGAAGCGAAACGGCACGGCGCCGATCTCGTCTGCTTCGGAGAGGCATTTCTGCAGGGATTCGACGCGCTGACATGGAAATTTGAAGAAGACAGGGACATTGCCTTATCTGTTGACGGAGCGGTGTTTGCCGAACTGAAGCAGGCGTCCGCAGAAAACGGCATCGACCTGCTGTTCGGCTATAACGAGCTGGACGGGGACGGGATTTACTCCTCCTGTGCCCTGATCAGCGGCGGGGAACTGCTTCACAACTACCGCAGAATCACCGCGGGATGGAAGGAATATACGAAAACCGACAGCCATTACCGGGAAGGGGAGCGGGCGGAGTGCTTCTCCTATCGCGGACTGAACTGCGCGGTTGCTCTCTGCGGAGATTTGTGGGAGAGAACGGAGGACTTTGCTCTCGGGGAAGATGTGCTGTTCTGGCCGCTCTATGTCACCTATACGCCCGCAGAGTGGAAAAAAGAAGGGGAACAGTTTGAATATGCCGCCAAAGCCGCCGAAGCCGCGGAAACGGTTCTGCTGATCAATTCGCTCTCCGACACGAACGATGCCTACGGCGGATGCTCGTGGTTCGACTGCGGCGAAATCCGGGAGTATCTCGAAATGGGAAAAGAAGGGCTTCTGTACGTGGAAGTGTGAAAACGGCTGTACTGCCCATTATAAAAGCAAAAAGGGGCTGTCGCACTTAGGGAAAAATTCCGAAATGCGACAGCCTTGATTTGTATCCAAACTGTTTATTCGTTCTTTTTCTCCTTTAGCGAGGAGAAAAAGAACCAAAAAGAGGAACTTTATCAGAAGTCTTGGGTGTTTCGAGCTCTGCGGAGCTCG
>JAFQLN010000191.1 GCA_017414585.1 Clostridia bacterium
ATACAGACGGATTGCCTTTTCCGTCAGTCCGCAGAATGCCGCAGCTTCCTTGATTTTCATGCGCGAATCTCCTTTTTTCCGGTTATGGCTATCAGTATAGCATATTCCCCAGGGGAAGTGTCAAGGTATTTTCAAAAATACGTGCTGCATACGTGCCGAAAAAGGATGGAACGGATACATTCCGCTTGACATGGGCTGATTCATCTCCATCCTCTTGACGCAGGAGGACGGATGTGCTACAATGAAAAAAACACATGATCGGAGGATACTATGAGAAAACTGGGAATATCAACTGTCGGCGGGCATCCGGAGAATCCCGATATTTTCACACAGCTGCATACATTTGCCGAAGTCGGTTTTGACTGCTTCTTCACAGGCACGGGCGTGAACACTCCGATTGCCGATGTGGTTTCATGGGCAGAGGAAGCCGCGCGGTGCGGACTGCTGTTTGAAACCATCCATGCGCCGTTCGGAAGCGTTAACGCGCTCTGGAAGGACGAACTCAGCGGGGATGAATGTCTGGAAAATATGAAGACCATTGTCCGCCAGTGCCATGCCGCCGGTGTCGATAAAATGATCATGCACGTTACCATCGGCAATACCGCACCGGAAGTTTCCGAGGTCGGACTCGCGCGTTTCAAGAGACTCGAAGAATTCGCCGAAGGAAACGGCGTGCATCTCTGCTATGAGAATCTGGAACCGCTTCCGCATCTGCACGCAGTCATGAAACAGGCGGACGCATACCACGGCTTCTGCCTCGATATCGGACATAACTGCTGCTATACCCCGCATATTCCCATGATGGCACTGTACGGGGACAGAATTCTCTGCACGCACATCCACGATAACCGCGGCGTAACCCGTCCCGGCGATATCCACTACAGGGATGACAATCATCTCCTGCCGTTTGACGGTGTTCTCGACTGGGAATGGTTTGCAAAGAACCTCTGCGCAACGGGATATGCCGGTCCGCTGACATTTGAGCTGTCGTGCTCTCCCCGGGAAGAATACCGCAGCGGAACATTCAGGGATTTTGCGGCGGAAGCCTTCAGCCGTGCGAAGAGAATCCGCGGCATGATGGAAGAATAAACTGAATAGATAAAGAGACAGGAAAACGATTACTTCGCAGTCCTGTCTCTTTTCAGATCCTTGTTTATTTTTCCGGATGGCGTTCACGCAGAACTTCAAAAGCATCCCGTGCGATATCAACCGTTTCGGCAATATCCGCGTCGGTGAGGGAAGCATTGATGAAGTGGTTGTGGTGATTCGTGAAGAATACGCCGCGCTTTACACATTCCGCAATCCATTCCTGATGCATCATCAGATTGTTGTCTTCCGCAAGACGCATATAGAACAGCGACGGTGCACCGGTGATCTTGAGATTGAAACCGTAGTCGGTTGCCGCCTTGATCAGCTCTCTCTTGAGTTTTGCACCTTTTTCAAGCAGAATCTGCGGGCAGTTGAGCCGCTTGAGCTTTTCGATGCACGCAATGCCAGCCGCGAAAGGAACCGCCGACATCCAGTAGCTGCCCGTGTAGGAGAGGGAGGACATCGTGTTTTTCAGAAATTCCTTGCCGCAGAGTGCGGAAACATTGTAGCCGTTGGCGAGTGCCTTGCAGAAGCAGATCATGTCCGCTTCAAAACCGAAGTAGTGGTCGCTGCCCGCAATGTCGAGACGGAAGCCGGCACGGACGTCGTCTACGATCAGAACCGTGTCGTTGTCCGTACAGAGCTTGCGGACTTTCTTCCAGAAGCCTTCCGCCGGAAGCTCGTTGTCCACGAAATTGCCGTGCATATACGGCTGGGAGATGACCGCTGCGATTTCGCCCTTGTTTTCCGCAAAAACACGTTCGAGTGCAGCCGGATCGTTCCACGGAATGTAGAGATTGTGCATGACATCTTCTTCAATGATGCCGGCATAGTCGATTTTCTGTGTCCACGCCGCAACACCGTGGTAGTATCCCTTGAAGAAAACGATTTTCTTTCTGTGGGTGTACGCACGTGCCGCCATGATAGCACCGGTGGTCACGTCGTTGCCGTTTTTCGCAAAGAACGCCCAGTCAGCGGATGCGACCGTTTCCACGAGCAGTTCCGCAAAGTCGATCATGGTAATGGACGGGGAGGTTGTGCAGTCGCCTTTTTCACGCTGTTTCGCCGCCGCTTCTTCGACATCGGGATCGTTGTAGCCGAGGATGTTCGGACCGTATGCGCACATATAGTCAATGTACCGGTGACCGTCCACATCCCAGAAATAACTGCCCTGCGCACGGGAGGAAAACAGCGGGAATGCGTCAACGGGAACGAAACAGCCTTCCGCCGGTCCGAGATGACCGTAAACGCCGGAGGGAATCACTTTCGCCGCGCGGGTGAACTGCTCTCTGGAAATCGGATGCGTAAAAGGTTCTCTCATAAATCATATTCCTCCGTTTGTTATCTCAAATACAGTTCTACGCGGGACAGGATGCGGTTGACGTTGTCGATCTGGGAAATCATGCCGCCGATGCGTACAACACCGTCGCCGACAGCCGCCATGCTGTTGATTTTGTTGTCAAACAGATCGCGTGCGGTCTTGATATCAGCGAACTGCATATAGGACATGATGTTCTTCGGCACCTTTTCCGAGAAAGTCAACACGTGGTTCTTAGCAATCAGTGCCGCGCTTGCTTCGCCGCAGATTTCGATTTTGACAGCTCCATCCACGATATTCGACGCGCTGAACTGACCGATTTTGTCGTGATTGGCAATCTGTGCAATGGAAGATACGATCACGCGGAACATGATGCGGGTGCTTCGCTTCATGAATTCTTCGTCTTTAAGCTGTTCTTCGGTCGGACGCAGATATTCCTCCAGCAGTTTGGTCAGCTTCATGAATTTGCCGAGCAGGAAGGGAACTTTGGTCAGACCCTTGGTCGGAATCGGCGTAACGGTGCCGTTGACCATGCCGTTGAACTTTTCAGGGGAGGAGAAGGGGAGCTTGATTGCTGCGTCCGCGGTGCCGTCCTTGAGAATACAGCGTCCGCCGACAAAGGTGAGCGTGGCTTCGGGACCGTTCTTGACCGCAAAGCCGATCGAACAGCTCGATTTGCCGAGAATCTTGCGAGCTTCGGGCAGGAGTTCGCACAGAGTGACGATTCCGCCGAGCACACCGTACATATTGATGTATGCGAGAGTTTTCTGGTCGATGTTTGCCATATGAGTGCCTCAGTTCCTAAAAATTCTTTATTGAATCCGCAAATGAATCTCCCCGCTGTCGAGAACAACCGTTTCATCTTCGCAGGCAACCAGCAGAGCGCCTGTTTCGCTGACGGATACTGCGGTGCCGGTGCGGGTGACACCGTTGCGCGTGAAGGTGATTTGTCTGCCGAGGACAACGGAACGCCGGGTATATTCGCCGATGTAAGCGGAAAAATCATACTTCCGGTCACGGAGTGTGAGCAGTTCGCGTACAGCAGCGGCACACAGCGCATCGCGCGGGCAGGTGTATCCGGCTTCGGCAAGGGAAACCGCCTGTACGGACGAATCGGTAATCGCCGGCGCTTCGGTCAGATTCACACCGATGCCGATGAGAAGCGTTTCGGACGTCATTTTTCTGTAGTCGTTCACGGATTCCACAAGGATGCCGCAGAGTTTTCTGCCGTTCAGGTAGAGATCGTTCACCCACTTGATGCCCGGGACAGCCCCGCATACCGACTCGACAGCCCGTGCCGTACAGACTGCCGCAGAAGAAGTTACGCCGAATGTTTCGGCAAGAGGCAGTCCGCAGGGGAGCGCGAGGGTCATGTACAGCCCGCCTGCCGGTGAATGAAAGGCTCGTCCCGTTCTGCCGCGTCCGCCGGTCTGCCGATCAGCGACAACAAGAAGGGGACGGGACAATCCTTCGGCTGCAAGGATGCGTGCGTCTGTGTTGGTGGAGACGGTTTCGGCTTTGTGGACAAGGTCCACATCGTATGATTTCAGCAGTTGATTCATTGGTTCGGAAATGTACATAATTATTTATCATATTGTAGCAGATTTCATGTTTCTTGTCAATGTTTCGGCGAGAAAAGAGGAATATAATCGAAACACCGCGTTCAGACAATGATTTCGACAGTGCTTTCGCCGTTTTGTTTGGTGACAAGTATTTTTTTCCCTATCCGTTCCCGCAGAGATTCCACATGGGAAATGATACCGATCGAACGGCATGAGGTCGATTGACTGCCGGTCGATTGCACACAAGCCTGCGACTCCAGAACGCGCATGGCTTCATCGAGGGACTCCTCATCCAGAGAACCGAATCCCTCGTCAATGAACATCGCATCAATTTTCACACCGCCAGCTTCCGCTTCCGTTTCATCGGAAAGAGCCAGTGCAAGCGCGAGGGAAGCTGTGAACATTTCGCCGCCGGAGAGGGATTTGACCGCACGGACAGAGCCGTTGAAGTGGTCGATGACGTCGAGATCCAGCCCGGACTGCTTCTGGTTTCCCGCATTTTTCCGGCGCATCAGCTCGTATCTGCCATCGGACATCTGCATCAGCCGGATATTGGCACGGCGGATGATCCGTTCAAACAGACGCATCTGCCAGAAGGTTTCAAGCATGATTTTTTCTTTGCCGTTGACCGTGCCGTTGGCAGTGTCGGAGATTGCGGCGTACATGACAACGCTTTTTTCGGCATTGCGAAGCTGTTCCAGCGTTTCCGACAGGAGTTTTTTGGCAGAGCGGTTTTTCTCGAGCATAGCGGTCAGGCACAGCTTTTCGGCGGCAAGCGCTTCCATCGCAGTTTCCGCTTCACCGCACTGTACTTTCAGCTCGTTGTACGAAGACGCAATGCTTCCTTCCAGCTGCCGGCGGAGGGTGTCAAGTGCGGCGCGGGATGACTGGAGATTCTTTTCACTTTCGATGCGCTGTTTCTGTGTCCGTTCCTCTTCGGCGAGAAGCTGTTCGGCAAGGGAGACTGCGGTACGGATTTCTTTTTCAAGCGATGCTCTGTCCGCGAAGGGGAGCCGTTCGGCAAGCGTGCGGCACTGTTCCGTCTTTTCCTGTATCAGGGCAGTTTTTTCTGCTGTTTTCGCGTGAAGCGTGCGTTCGTTGAGCCGTTCGTTTTCGAGAAGATCGGCATACCGCTTCCGCTTTTCGGCGGCAGTTTCCGCTTCGCTGAGCAGTTTTTCGTATTCCCGGATCTGCGTGGTGAGTGCATCGGCGGATTCGGACAGCTCGCACAGACGTTTTTCGAGAAAAGTGGCGGTCTGTATCCGGTCGCCTTGGGGCTGAGAAAGGGCAGCGCATTCTGCTGCAACATCCCGGCTGAGCTGTTCGGCTGTGCTTTGTGCACTTCCTGCCTGCAGAGCAAGTTTTTCGGCTTTTTCAGCGGCGGCATCGCTTTGGCTGCGGAGAAGATCGAGCTTTTCGCGGGTGATGCCGGATGCATCTTCGGGAGCCGGAGCGGGGTGTACTGTGGATCCGCAGACCGGACAGGGCATTCCCTCTTCGAGATTTTTCGCCAGAACGCCGGCGATACCGTCAAAATATGCACGCATTCCATCCGTGTGCCGCTGACGAATTTCGGTGAGTGCGGTGAGTGCGGCGGCATAGGCATTTTTCGTTTCGGCGCATTGTTTTTCCGCTGTATGCCAGCTTCGGATTTTTTCCAGCAGGGAACGGATTTTTTCTTCCTGTGCACGGAGTGCGGTCAGTTCGGTTTCGGCGCGGTGCAGGCTGTCGGCTGCTGTGCGGGACGCGGTGAGAATTGCTTCGTTCCGGCGGATTTCTTCTTCGGCGGCGGCAATCCGGCGCGCAGTTTTTTTCTGCTGTTCTTCTGCCTGTGCGCGCGCTTTTTCCTCTTCGGCAAGGGAGCGTTTGAGCGCGTCAAGAGTATCATATTCGCCGAGGAGCGAGCGCAGGGAAACCGCTTTTTCCGTCAGTGCGGCTGCTCTGGTACGATGATCGGCTGTCTCTTCCGCTTTCCGTACCGCGTCCGCACAGGCTTCGGCGGCTTTGTCACAGCGGAGCGCGGCGGCTTCTTCTTCTTTTTCAAGCTGACGGTCGTTTTCGGCACGGCTGAGCAGGGTGCGCAGTTCTCCGGCACGGACGGACAGTACATTCTGCTCATTCCGGCAGGCATCAATTGCGGCTTGGGCGGCAGTTTCGTATTCTGCCAGTGCGTCAAGGAGGACGGGAGGCTCGACATACGGCACTTTTTCGAGCAGTCCGCGGACAGTTTCATCCCCCCCTTCGATCATGGATGCATACCGCACAGCATTCTGACGCAGAGCAGATGCTGCCGTTTCCGCTTTTTTATATTCCAGTTTGGCATTCTCGGAAAAAAGCCGGAACAGATCCGTGGAAAAAATATTGCGCAGGATCAGAAGACGGTCCTTGGTTTCTGCGGTAAGCAGTTCGCGGAATTCCCCCTGTGCAATCATGACGGTACGGCGGAAGCGTTCGCGGTCAAGACCGATCAGATCGCTGACAGCCGCAGTGACATCGCGGTGCTTGGTGACTGTCCGTCCGTCGGGGAAGGAGAGCCATGCTTCCGAGGATTTTTCTTCGGTGAGCACGCCTTTTTTCAGCTTTTCCCGACCCCATTCGCGGTAAACCGTGTAGATGCTTCCGTGATTCTCGAAGGTTAGCTTCACATACGTGACATCCTCCGGACGCGCATATTTGCTGCGGAGCATGGAGGTTTCACGGGTATTGCCGCTCGGTTCCCCGTACAGTGCATAGGTGATGGCGTCAAACAGCATGGTTTTTCCGGAACCGGTATTGCCGCAGATCAGATAGAGTCCGCTGTCCGTAACGGAGGCAAGCGGAAGTGTTGTTTCGCGTACATAGGGGCCGAACGCCTGCATGGTAAGTTCAAGCGGTCGCATGGCTGTCCTCCTTTGTGCATTCGTCAAACAGACGCATGACTTCCTTCATGAGTGCGTCGTCTGCTTCTTCATTGTGCTGCAGTTCGTACAGTTCTGCAAAAACAGCGGCGGGGGAAAGCGCCCCGTCATCGGGATCGGTGAGCCGATCGGTGTCAATCTGCCGCATTTCGCGTGTGCGCTTGTTGTCATACGACAGCCGCAGAAGGTTCGGGTAAACGGTGCGCAGCTTTGCCATGACATCGGGAATGTCTTCGTCATCGGTCAGAACAATGCGCAGATAATCTTCCGTATTGCCCGACGAACGCATGGAAAAAGAAGTCATGTCTTCGTAGGAACCATGCATTTCCCGCAGATCGCGCAGGGGATGGAGCGGAACCGGGCGGAAGGAGATGTTTCCTTTTTCTTTCAGTTCCACCAGTGTGACGGATTTTTCGTCCGCGGCTTCGCTGAACGAACATTTGAGCGGAGAACCGCTGTACCGGATGTGCTCTTTTCCAACGGCATGCGGACTGTGCAGATGCCCGAGGGCAGTGTAGTCGAAGGCTTCAAACAGCGTATACGGCACAAGCTCCGTTCCGCCGACAGCTTCATCCGAAGGCTCTTTTGCTCCGGCAGCAAACTGATGTGCGATGCAGACATGACGATCTCCGTCGGAAAGGCTGATCCCTTTAAGGGCAAACCGAACAGTGTCGGCGGCGGTTGTCCCGGTGAAGTCCGGACAGGTCAGACGCAGAACGGACGGACGCAGGAAGGGGAGCAGATGAAAACGGACGGTGCCGTATGCGTCATCGAAGGATGTCTCATACAGCGTTCCATCGTACAGCGGGGAGAAATGCACACCGTTTTCTGAGAGAAGGCGTGACAGATAAGCAACGCGCTCGGGGGAGTCGTGGTTGCCGTAAACGGAAAGAACGGAAACCCCGCGTGCGGCAAGATCGGTTACGAAGCTGTCAAAGAGAGCAACGGATTCTGGCGTTGGATTGGATCGGTCGTAAATATCGCCCGCAATCACAACGGCACTGCAGTTTTCACGCACAGCAATGTCCGCAATTTCTCTGAGAAGATGCGCGATATCCTCATTCATGCGCATTTCGCAGAGCCGCAGTCCGAGATGCAGGTCGGATGTATGGATAAACTTCATGATATACTCCGGTTTGATAAACTGGCTATAGTATAATACAGGATGGGGAAAACTTCAAGAGTATTTTTGTGAAGAAAAAACGCAGTCTGCCCGTGAGGACAAACCGCGTTCTGTGGGATCATATTCGTTTTTCTGTTGTAAGACAAACAGCCTTATGCCTGTGCTGCGTCAACAATCTTTGCGAACTTTTCGGGAACGAGGGACGCACCGCCGATGAGCCCGCCGTCTACGTCAACCTTGGAGAGAAGTTCAGCAGCGTTGCCGTCGTTCATGGATCCGCCATACTGGATGGTGAGCGCTTCTGCAACCGCATTGTCATACAGACCGGCAACGACATTACGGATGATTGCGCAGACTTCTTCAGCCTGATCCGGTGTAGCGGTCAGACCGGTGCCGATCGCCCAAACGGGTTCATATGCGATGATGACGTTTGCCATCTGTTCAGCCGGGATGCCTGCGAGGTCGAGCTTGGTCTGCATGGAAACGATTTCTTCCGTGATGCCTGCCTGACGTTCTTCGAGAACTTCGCCGAGGCAGAGGATAACCTTCAGACCTGCATCGAGAGCAGCGCGGGTTCTCTTGTTGACGGTTTCGTCGGTTTCGCCGAAGTACTGTCTTCTTTCGGAGTGACCGATGATAACATATTCAACGCCGCATTCGAGAAGCATATCAGCAGCGATTTCGCCGGTGAAAGCACCCTTCTTTTCGAAGTGTACGTTCTGTGCACCGATCTTTACGTTGGTGCCCTTTGCAGCTTCCACAGCAGCGGCGATGTCAACGAAGGGAACGCAGAGAACAACTTCACAGCCGTTCTTGCCGGCAACGAGAGCAGCAGTCTCGGCAACAGCAGTCTTGGCAGCGGAAGGCGTCATGTTCATCTTCCAGTTGCCGGCGATAATAACCTTACGGGATTCCTTTTTCATGGTTCTACAGTCCTTTTGTTTATTTGAATTTATAGTTTGGGGAGACGGTCGCTTTTTGACGGTTTATTTCTGAAAGAAATTAACCGATAGCTCACGCAAAAACTTTATACTGACGGGGATAAGTTTTGGGTGCACAGACATCACGACCGGTGCAGAACTGCTGCGACGCCATTTTGAGATACAAAGCCCGAGAAAATCGCTCGCGAGCTCGTTACCTCGCAACAGTGGGATGTGATGTGCGTGATTTTGTTTGGTTCTTAAATGAAATAAGGGGGATAGCAGTGCCGTCCCCCTGAAATTTCATGAAAATTATTCCTTGTCCTGGAGGCAAGCGATGCCGGGGAGTTCGAGACCTTCGAGGAATTCGAGGGAAGCGCCGCCGCCGGTGGAGATGTGGGTCATCTTGTCAGCGTAGCCGAGGGTTTCAACAGCTGCAGCAGAGTCGCCGCCGCCGATGATGGAGATCGCGCCGGATTCAGCAACTGCCTTTGCAACAGCCTTGGTGCCGCCTGCGAAGTTTTCCCATTCGGAAACACCCATCGGACCGTTCCAGACAACGG
>JAFQLN010000192.1 GCA_017414585.1 Clostridia bacterium
GGAAGGCTTTGGTGCAGACCGAACGGACACCTGACAGATATACCTTCAACTTCAAATTTTCATATATAAGTAAATGCTGTTGCCGTAAGTATTCGGCTTCCTGAAAAAGCAAGAATGATAAAAAGACGGAACCTGCCTTTTTCGAGCAGATTCCGTTCGTTTTATTTGCTTATACGTTAATCTTCCATTCCTTGGCAATGGGCTTGATGTCAACAAGATCCTTGCCGTGGCAGAGCGGATACTTGCCGATGCAGGCGAAGATGTACCATGCAGCGGTCGTGCCGTTGTCTTCGTCACCCGGGAAACCGTCGTCTTCCCAGGAGAATGCTTCCAGAGCCATTTTGTGTACCCAGTAGTTCGCTTTTTCGGTTTCTCCGAAGTGTGCATAGATATAGGGCAGATGGAACGAAGGCTGGTTGGAAATAGCGCACTGACCGAAGTCGCAGGCTGCCATTTCCGTCATTTCGTGGATTTCTCCGCCGTAGCCGAAGGTGCGGTAGGTCGGCGGTGCTGCGAACAGCTCGTCGAGCTTGGCAAGGATGGCTTCGCGTCCGCCCATCAGCGCAGCCAGACCGTCGAGGTCGTGCTGTACGTGGAAGGTTGTCTGCCATGCAGCTGCTTCCGTGTAGTCGCGTCCCCACTTGGTGGGATCGAAATCGGGTCTCATGACACCTTCGGAGTTCTTTGCACGCATGAATCCGGTTTCGGGATCGAAGAGGTTCGCGTAGTTCTTCGCTCTCTTTTCGTATTCTGCGATGAGCTTTTCATCTCTGCCGAGAATCTTTGCGATCTGCGCAATGCACCAGTCACCGTATGCCGCATCGAGCGTAAGGTTGACACTCTCGCCGTGTACATCGTAAGGAACATAGCCGTATTTTACATATGCTTCTGCGCCGTTTCTGCCGAAGCACGGGAGCGGACCGTTGGTGCTCGAGTGCTTGATCATACCGTCCAGACCGTCTTCCCAGTCTTTTCTGTCGCCGATGCCGTTGTAAACCGCGTCCATGATCACGCAGTCGATGAAAGTGGAAGGCATGCATCCCACTTCGCCGATGGACAGCCATCTCGGGAGCCAGCCGCCTTCACGGTAATCGTTGACAAAGCCCTTGAGCATTTCCGCATATTCGTCGCGGGCAATGAGGGAGAAGAGCGGATAAACGGTGCGGGCAGTATCCCAGAAACCGTTGTCGGTATAACGGGGACCTTCGCTGACTTCGCCGGTTGCGGGCGTGAAGTGCACCATTTTTCCGTCGAGGTCATACTCATAGCACTTGTGCGGGAAAAGGAACGCTCTCCACATACAGGTGTAGAAGGTCTTTTCGACATCCGCGCAGTCGAACTTTGCATCAATGCGGCTGAGCTTTTCTTCCCAGATGGCATCGTTTTCAATCTTGACCGCATCAAAGGACCGGCTGTTGATTTCGCGCGCGATGACAGCCTCTGCAAGTTCTGCGGAGATATAGGAGGTACCGATATAGTACTGGACGTTCTTTGTATTGAGCGCGATGTGGCAGCCGGTGTATTCAGCGGCGTGTTCGGCGTATTCGGGACTTGTGGGTGCAAAGATTTTTGTTTCGTCCCAGTTGACATCACCTGCTCGGAACCGGAGGACATAATACATCTTGAAGTTCTTCGTTGCATGGTCGCCGGAGTGACCATCGGTTGTGCCGATAACCATGTTCTTTTCGGGCAGAATTTCATAGGTGTAATTCCCCTTGAGCGGGAGAAGGGAGAGCACGGATTTTCTGTCGTCGAGGAAGGTAAGACGGCATACAGCACCGCGTTCGGTGGGGGTTACTTCAAAATCACAGTTTGAACGAAGGAAACGGATTTTCAGATAAGAAGGCGTCATAACGTCATCTTTGGGTCTGTGACCGCCCCATGCGCCGCCGGCACTGTTGGCAATCACATCGTTCTGGGGCGTCATGAGGAAGGTGCCGTAGTCGTTGATCCACGGGCTGGGCTGGTGCGTCAGACGGATCCCTTCAATGGAGTGAGAGTCCGGATGATAATACCAGCTGCCGTTTCTTTCGGTCTGCGGTGCGAATGCCGCCATACCGAAGGGGCGCTGGACAAGGGGAAGGGTGTTTCCCTGTGAGAAGCGGGGAACGGATTTGGTGCCCTGCTTGATGTTGACAAGATGGATTCTGCTCATTGTTATACCTCCGTATAATAGTATCTTCATTATACATGATTCTATGGAGAATTACAAGGGCTGACCGCAAGATTTGTAATGAAACGGGACAAAGAGGAACAAAAGCCGTTATTCTGCGAGATTTTTGAGCGTATCGCCCGTCAGACGGTAGGTTGTCCATTCTTCCATGGGAACGGCACCGAGTTTTTTATAGAAATCAATGCTCGGGCTGTTCCAGTCAAGACACCACCATTCCATGCGCCCGTATCCGCGTTCTTCTGCAATACCGGCGAGACACTGCAGCAGTCCCTTGCCGTAACCCAGACCGCGGTATTCCGGCAGGACAAACAGATCTTCCAGATACAGACCGGCGCGTCCCAGAAAAGTGGAAAAATTGTGGAAGAACAGCGCAAAACCGACCTCCTTCTCTGTACCGTCGGGCAGCTCATGCAGGGCGAAGATGACTTCCGCGCTCTTTTTTTCAAAAATCCACTCGCGCAGAAGTTCTTCCGTGGCAACGACGTCTGCGGACATCTTTTCATATTCAGCAAGCGCACGGATGAAGGACAGAATCAGTGCGGCGTCTTCGGGAACGGCAAAACGGGTTCGGGTTTTTTCGGACATAATTATTTCTCCTTTACCAATCTCCGTTTATTATACCATATCTCGCCCTCTGCCGGCAAGGAAATCGTGCGCAAATCTTGACAAAGCACAGGTTTTTTACTACAATATATCCAAGACGGGAATCACTTCTGTTTTTTGCTGTTCTTCTGCCGCCGCCCGGACTTATTTACCGGCAGCAGCACACCGTTTTTCCAGCGGTGGATAATGGTTTTACGCTGTGCCGGACTGTTCTGCGCATACTGCCTGAAGGAAAGCTGCAGAGTAACCGTGATCACGCCCGTGTCGTCTTCCTCTGCGGCGGCAGTGCAGGAATACTGTGTCCGCCGTGCTTCTGTGTCAGGCAGACTTTTCGCATACCGGTATAATGCGCCGGCTGCGCTTTCATAAAAGCGGTTCATCCGCGCGGCATCCGTGAACGATCTGCCTTCTCCGGCAAAACAGGGGAGGCGTAGATAAACGGAAAAACGTCCGTCTTCACGGATTTCAAAGAAAGTATATGTCAGCATTTCAAAACTCCCGATTGCTATTTTCTACAGAAAGGCAGTACCATGTCATCTCTTACGCCCCTTGCCGACCGTGTCCGTCCGAAATCTTTTGACGAGATTGCGGGGCAGCCGCACCTGTTTGGTCCGAACGGCATTCTGCGGCGGATGATTGCGCGCGGCGTGATTCCGTCCATGATCTTTTTCGGTCCGCCCGGATGCGGAAAAACCACAGCTGCTTCGATCATTGCAGGACAGTGCGGAAAAACACTCTATAAACTGAATGCAACCACAGCCTCCCTTGCCGATATCCGTGAAGTTGCGAAGGAAACCGGATCCATGCTCGGACAGAACGGCATTCTTCTGTATCTCGATGAAATCCAGTATTTCAACAAGAAACAGCAGCAGTCCCTTCTGGAGTACCTCGAGGACGGCAGAATCACCCTCATCGCTTCCACCACGGAAACTCCCTACTATTATCTATATGACGCGCTTCTTTCAAGATGCTCCGTTTTTGAATTCAAACACGTGGATGCCGCGGCTGTCGAAGAACGCATCCGTACAGTGGTACAACGGGAGTTTCCCGATGTGACCGTCGAAGCGGATGCCATGCGGAAACTCGCCGATGCATCTGCCGGGGATGTGCGCCGCGGGCTGACGATGCTTGAGGTTGCCGTAAACGCCGGAGACTGCGAAAACGGAAAGACTGTCGTCACGGCAGAACTT
Organism: Clostridia bacterium; assembly: GCA_017414585.1. The sequence goes on from JAFQLN010000192.1 coordinate 3,967, forward strand.
GTCTCCCAGCTGACTTCATCCGTGTCGCAGAGCAATTTCGACCGCGACGGAGATGTGCATTACGACCTTCTTTCCTGTTTGCAGAAATCCATCCGCGGTTCCGATCCCGATGCGGCAGTGTTCTATCTGGCAAGACTGCTGGAAGGCGGCGATCTGATATCGCCCTGCAGAAGACTGATGGTCATCGCATCGGAGGATGTGGGCGCGGCTTATCCGCTGGCTCCCGTGATTGTACGGGCGTGCGTGGAGTCGGCGAGAGAGCTGGGACTTCCCGAGGCGCGGATTCCGCTGGCACATGCCGCTGTTGTTCTCGCCACCGCTCCGAAATCCAATTCCGCCTATGAAGCTCTGGCTGCCGCCAATGAGGACATTCACGCCGGACGCGGAACGGAAATTCCGGTGCACCTGCGTTCGCCGCAGTTCAAAGGATATAAATACCCGCACGATTATCCGGAGCACTGGGTCAGCCAGCAGTATCTGCCCGATGACCTGCGGGACCGGTGCTACTATCGCTACGGAGACAACAAGACCGAACAGGCGGCGAAGGCTTATTGGGAAAAAATCAAAGGAAACAAGTAACGGGAGGAGTCTATGCGCAAACCGGATACATCCCTTCATCTGCCGGAGTCTTTCCGGAAACAGTACAGAAAAAATATCGCCGTGCGGCTGTTCGGCAGTGCCGTACTGATCGGAATCGGCGTACTGCTCTGTTCGACTGCGGACTTTTCGGGACTGAAATATCCGCAGGCTGGAAGTGTGTTCATAATATTTATCGCATATGTCCTTGCGTGCCTGTTCTTCCGCCTGCAGAATATCCTGTTCAAGCCGTCATGGATGGGGACGATTGAAAAGATTGTCCCGAAACGGGAACGGCGCGTAAAGGTGCAGGCTTCCACCAATCTGCGCAGACGCATGATCGTGCACCTGTACATAGACCGCGGGGAAGGAAAGCTGTTCGACTATGAGCTTTGGCACGAAGACATGGAGCACGCGGGAGAGAGAAGCGAAGACGGTGCCAGGGAGTCGATTCCGAAGAATAAATTTCTCGAAGAAGCACCCTACAAGGTCGGGGATACCGTTGTCTATCTGCGCGGAATGCGCTATCCGTTCCGCTGCGGCGTAGAAACCGAAGGAATGTTTGACGTCCGTTTTGTATGCCCTTTCTGCGGGGAAATCAACAAGGCAGAGAGCGATACGTGCTACCACTGCAGGCGAACCATGGTCAAATAAAAAAAGAAAAAATATTTTATAAAAACCTATTGACAACAGGAAATGATTGTGCTATAATACATAGCGTTGTTGAACCAAAGACAGCAGGTTACAGTAAAAGCGATTCCGCTATCCTGCCGAGGAGAGACCTTATATAGCTACGATTATGTAAGTCTTTTTTCGCGCATTGCGGAGAAAGACTTTTTTTGTACCGCTGAAATGCTTATAAGGAGGAAGACACAATGCCCAGCGCAAAAGTTTTAGAGCAGAAGAAAGCCGTTGTAGAATCTCTTGCAGATAAAATGAGCCGCGCTGCTTCCGGCGTTCTCGTAAAGTACGAAGGTATCACCGTTGACGAAGATACCAAGCTGCGTAAGGCTCTTCGTGAAGCAGGCGTTGAATATGCTGTTATTAAGAACACCCTGATCGGTAAGGCATGCGACAAGGTCGGTTTTGAAGCCCTCAAGCCCGAACTCGAAGGCATGAACGCTCTCGCGATCAGCTATGACGACCCGATCGCTCCCGCAAAGATCCTCAAGGAATACGCTGAAAAGATCGAAACATTCGAAATCCGCGGCGGTATTCTCGAAGGTGCAGTTGTTGATGCTGCAACCGTAAATGAACTTGCATCCATCGCAAACAAGGAGACCCTTATTGCAAAGCTTCTCGGTTCTATCCAGAGCCCGCTTTACAAGTTTGCATATGTTCTTCAGGCAATCGTCGACAAGCAGAGCGAAGGCTCCGGCGAAGGCGAAGCAGCTGAAGCTCCCGCTGAAACCCCTGCTGAATAATCTGTCAGCATAACTGATCAGCGACCCATCCCGCATAGGACGGGAATACAAAATAAATTTATAAAAAATATCAAACATAAATACGGAGGAATA
>JAFQLN010000193.1 GCA_017414585.1 Clostridia bacterium
CCGCCGCAGAAAAGCAAAACTAAAAGGCTTGCCTCCTGCTATTTTCAGACAACAAGCCCTTTCGGTAGCTTGAACAGTTTTTGTTCTATATTTTTGTCTAACTTTTTGGGGTCAGTTCATTCCCGAAGTCCCCGGCTGTAAATATTCCGTTTACGCAATCGTGAATTCCTCAATGCTCTCGCCCGTGTTTGCACGGAACTGCAGATTGTAAAGATCCGCGTACATCCCGCCCTTTTCGAGCAGTGCGGTGTGCGTGCCCTGTTCGACAATCTTCCCGTTCGCAATCACGGCAATTTCATCCGCATTCTTGATGGTCGAAAGACGGTGCGCAACCACAAGCGTCGTTCTGCCCTTGCACAACTCGTCCAGTGACTGCTGAATCAGAATTTCCGTCGTGTTGTCGAGCGCGGAGGTCGCCTCGTCCAGAATCAGAATCGGCGGATTCTTCAGAAATACCCGCGCTATCGACAACCTCTGCTTCTGCCCGCCGGAAAGACGCACGCCGCGTTCCCCGATTTCGGTCGCATAACCGTGTTCCAGCGTCATGATGTAGTCGTGAATGTTCGCGCGCTTGGCAGCTTCGATGACTTCCTCATCCGTCGCATCCAGCCGACCGTAGAGAATGTTGTCGCGGATGGACGCGTTGAACAGATAAATATCCTGCTGGACAATACCGATATTGCGGCGCAGGGATTCCATCGTGATGTCGTGCACTTCCCGTCCGTCGATCCGGATTTCACCCTTCACATAGTCGTAGAAATGCGGAATCAGATGACAGATGGTCGTTTTGCCGCCGCCGGAAGGCCCGACCAGCGCAAAGGTCTTCCCCTTGGGAATGTCGAGCGTCACGCCGGAAAGCACATCGCGGCTGTCCTCGGCGATCTTGTTTCCGTCCTCGTCGAACACATCGTATGCAAAGGTCACATCCTTCAGCTGAATGTGTCCCTCCACCTTTTCAATAGGCTTCGCATCGGGAGAATCGGATTCGGGCACTTCGTCAATGATCTGAATGAAGCGTTCAAATCCCGTCACACCGTTCTGATACTGTTCCATGAAATTGATCAGCGTCATGACCGGCGAGATGAACATGGAAATGGAGACAATGAACGCCGTGTAGTCGCCGAGCTGGATGTGCCCCGCATACAGGAACAGCCCGCCCGCAATGAGAACGATGACATTGAAAACATCCGTAATGAAGGACGTACCCGAGTGGAACTGCCCCATCGCCTTGTATGCATCGGAACGCGCCGCCACAAAGGACTCGTTGCCCTCTTCAAACTTTTCGCTTTCCTTGTCCGCATTGGTGAACGCCTTGGTCACACGGATGCCGGAAATCGACGATTCCAGCGACGCATTGATCACGGCAACGGACTGACGGCTGCGTTTGAATGCATCCCGCATCTTTGTCCGCAGTACAAGGGAAATGATCAAAAGAAACGGCACCGCCGCAAAAATGATCAGTGTCAGCCAGATGTTGATCGTGGAAAGATAAATGAAGGAGGTAATAATCGAAATGGACGAAATGAGAATGTTCTCCGGTCCGTGGTGGGCAAGCTCGGAGATATCCATCAGGTCATTCGTCATGCGGGACATGATTTTTCCCGTCTCGTGATTGTCGTAGAAGGAGTACGGCAGCTTTTCCAAATGCGTGAACATATCGCGCCGCATCTGTGCCTGCATCAGAACCCCCATCACGTGCCCCTGATACTGGATGAAGTAATTGAGCAGCATCCGGAAGAAGTAGAGCAGAAGAAGCGTCAGCCCGCCGGCAACGATCATCTCGTACTGCTTTTCGGGAATCAGGTCGTTGAGCATCGTGCGCGTAACAATCGGATAAACAATCCCAATCAGCGCAACCAGCAGAGACGCCGCCATATCGAGCGAAAAAATCTTCATATGCGGCTTGTAGTACGCAAGAAAGCGTTTTAACATGGCATTCTCCTTGTAAAAGTCGTTTGATCCCGTCTATTATACTCTTATTTCTTAAAAAAGTCAACAAAACTGTAGAAATACATTCCCGCAGCAGCAATTGCTATTTGTCATGAAATTTGAAGTTACTGCATTGGTGACGGGTGAAGAAATATCCAAAATCCGGTAGGGGAGGGGCTTGCTCCTCCCG
>JAFQLN010000194.1 GCA_017414585.1 Clostridia bacterium
ACTTATAGGTTGCGAGATAATATGTGAATTCGTTTTCCGTAATCACGGAATCTTTGTAGCTGAGAACAGCATCGCCGGCACCGCAGGAGGAAAGAAACAGAAGAACGGCGGCTGCGGCAGCGAGGAAACGGATGATGTTTGTTTTCACTTGTAATATTCACTTTCGTTGAAGTTTTGGAAACGGTGCGGTTTCAAACTCTATTATACAGCATGAATTTGAACAAAGTATATCATTTTGCAGAAAAAGCGGCATATTTCTGCAGAATTTCGAGGAGAAATTCCGTATTGCGCATCGTTTTTTTCGTTTTCATGGTGATGAACGGATTCTGTCCGAGCATGACCTTGACGCCGAGGGAAGGATAGGTACCGGCGAGCAGCTGAATGGCTTTGGCGTTCATGGCAGTCGTGTACAGCCGGACCACACCGTCTTTTTCCTCGATTTTCGTGATGCCGTTCTGTCTGCCGAGCGCACGGATCCACGCAATGCGGCACAGATTCACAGCGGCGGCATTCGGTTCTCCGTAGCGGTCGCACAGCTCGTCGATGATGTCGTCGTAGTCCGTTTCGTTTTCGACCCGGGCAATGCGTTTGTACATATCCATGCGCTGGGGGGCGGATGCGATATAGGACTTGGTCAGAAAGGCATCGCAGCGGACATCCACAGCACATTCGGGAAGGGGCTTTTTGACCTCTTCGCCTTTTTCCTCAATGACAGCTTCCTCGAGCAGCTTCATATAGAGATCGTACCCGACGGATTCAATGTGCCCGTGCTGCTGAGCACCGAGAAGATTGCCCGCCCCACGGATTTCAAGGTCACGCAGAGCAATGCGGAATCCGGCGCCGAATTCGGCATATTCACGGATGGCTGACAGACGCTTTTGCGCAACCTCCGTCAGCTGTCGTCCTTTGCGGTAGGTGAAGTAAGCAAAGGCGCGGGTGCTCGAACGACCCACACGACCGCGGATCTGATGGAGCTGGGACAGCCCGTAGTTCTCCGCGTTTTCGATAATCAGCGTGTTTGCGTTCGGGATATCCACACCGGTTTCAATGATGGTGGTGCATACGAGAATGTCGATTTCTCCTTTGATGAGAGCATCCCACACTTCTTCGATGGCTTCACGCTCCATTTTGCCGTGGGCAACAGCGATGCGTGCATCCGGAATGGCTTTTTCGATCCGGTCGGCGACACCGTAAATGCCTTCCACGCGGTTGTAGAGGTAGAACACCTGACCGCCGCGGCGAAGTTCCCGTCGAATGGCTTCGTTGATGAGCGCTTCGTCGAATTCCATCACATAGGTCTGTACCGGGGAGCGGAGTCCGGGCGCTTCTTCCAGCACGCTCATATCCACAATTCCGCCCATCGCCATGTTCAAAGTACGCGGGAGCGGCGTTGCGGTAAGCGTGAGAATGTCGGCGTTCACGGCAATCTGCTTGAGCTTTTCCTTCTGTGCGACACCGAAACGCTGTTCCTCGTCGATGATGATCAGCCCGAGATCGTGAAACTGTACATCCTTGGAAATCAGACGGTGCGTGCCGATGATGATGTCCGTGTCTCCGCGTGCAGCTTTGCGGATGGATGCCGCCTGTTCGCTGGGGGTGCGGAAGCGGGAAACCATGTCGATGTGTACGGGGAAGGAGCGCATCCGGCTGAGGAAGGTCTGGTAATGCTGGTACGCGAGAATGGTGGTCGGCACGAGGACGGCTACCTGCTTGCCGCTCATGACAGCCTTGAATGCCGCACGGAGCGCAACTTCGGTTTTTCCATAGCCGACATCCCCGCAGAGCAGACGGTCCATGGGGTACGGCTGTTCCATATCGGCGCGGATATCGGAGATTGCCTGCAGCTGTCCCTCGGTTTCTTCATAGGCGAAGGAGTCGGCAAATTCGCGGCACATTTCGTCATCCGGATCAAAGCGGATGCCTTTGGTGCGCTTGCGGCGTGCGTAGAGTTCAATCAGCTCCTTTGCCATTTCCTTTGTGGATGCTTTCGCTTTCGATTTTGCACGGTTCCAGTCCGCACCGCCCATTTTCGACAGTTTCACACCGCCCGTGTCCGCACCTGCGCCGATATATTTGGAAACGCGGTCAAGCTGGTCAACGGGAAGGAAGAGCTTGTCGGAGCCGGAGTATTTGATGTGCACGTAGTCGCGGGAGCTGCCGTCAATGGTGAGCGTCTCCAGACCCATGTACTGCCCGATGCCGTATGCTTCGTGAACGACAAAGTCCCCCACATCAAGATCGGCGTAGGAGAGAATGGCTTCCGATGCGGTCTGTTTCTTTTTCGTTTTTTTGAAATAGCGTCCGTGGGAAGGGCGGGATGCTTCCCGTGAAAAGTCCATCAGGACAAATTTCTGTGATACAAGCTCATATCCGCCCGGAAATTCACCCGTCATCAGAAGAACGGGACTGCCTTCCATATCGGGCAGGTCATCCGAATCGGCGGTCAGAACGGTACAGCCCTCGCCAAGCAGAAGTTCGCTCAGTGAACTGCGTTCCGTTTCGTTCGAACAGACGACAGCGCAGAGATAGCCTTCATTCCGGAAGCGGGTGAGATCCTCCCGGAACAGTGCCGTATTGCCCGCATAAGCAGGAACATGGCGTGTGCTGAAAAGAAAGACGCCTGCAGGAGCCGTGCCGCCGGGACTGCGGGCAAGGGCATCGACAAAGACGGTCGGACCGTCCTGACGCGCGGCGATTTCTTCAAAGCTGCGGAGCCAGATACCGTCCTTCTGCGGCGGGAGTTCATAGGACGCGATCATGTCGGAAATACTTTGCTCGGTGAGAGCGGCACCGGCATTGGCGCGTTCCTCGGAAGCAGCGGAATCGAGCAGAACAAACGTGCCGCGGGCATAGTCGAGCAGACAGGTTCCTTCCGGATAAAGCAGCGGCAGATATTTGTCGGCAAAGTTGATTTCCAGTCCGTTTTCAAGGGACGCAAGTTCACCTGTCAGTACTTCGGCGGCACGGCTATGCTTTTCGTCTGCGCCTTCCGTTCTGCCGAGTCTGCGGATATGCCGTTTGATGGCATCGGTCAGTTCTTCGCGCTTGTCTGCGGGCAGAAGAAGCTCGCGGACAGGAGAGAAGCTGAGTTCTTCGGGAGCTTCATCCGTGAAGCGCTGTGTCTCCGGGGAGAAATACCCCATGCGGTCCACTTCGTCGCCGAACAGTTCTATGCGGACCGGCTCTTTTGAGTCCGGAGGATATACGTCTACAATGCCGCCGCGGATGGCAAACTGACCGGGAGCTTCAACCAGCTCAACACGTGCATATCCGGCTGCGGAGAGGGAAGCGGCAAGGGCATCGGTATCCAGCGGTTCGTCAAAGGAGACACGGATGCACAGTTCACGCAGTTTCTCCGGTGCGATCGTGACCTGCAGAACAGCATCCGCGGTTGTGCAGATGACATCCGGACAGTCGGAGAGAAAACCTGCCAGTCCCGCAAGTACGCAGAGACGTTCGCCTTCGGTTTCATGGGAAGAGGTAATGTTGGAAAAACAGTATTCCCTTGCCGGAAAAGAAGCGGCTTTCACCCCGATGGAGAGGAGAAAATCGCGTTCTGCAGCGGCTTTTTTGTCCTCCGCGAACAGAAGAACGAGCGGGGAAGAGGCGCCGCGGTGATCTTCGGCGAGGGATGCCAGAAAAACGGGACGGGATGTATCGGTCAGACCGCTGACGATATACGGTTTGCGTCTGCCGAATACGGGAGCGGACAGTGCGTCGGTGAGAGCGGCATAGTCGCGGTTCTGCCTGAAAAGGCTGCAAAGAAAACGGTAGTTCATCATTCACCTCCCGGGAATCAGAGCATAGGATGGATGTGCGGGCATCAGAATTTTACGCCGTTGAACTTTCCCATCGCATCGTCGGTTTTTCCGTCGAGGAGCAAAAGAACGGCTTCGTATGTGCATTCAAAAATTTTGAACATCTTCTCGCGGTCCCCTTCCGGAATTTTTCCGAGAACCCAGTCCGCCATGGGATATTCGCGGTTCGGTTTTTCGCCGACGCCGATGCGGATGCGCGGGAACTGATCGGTATTCATGATCGTGATGATGCTGCGCAAACCCTTCTGACCGCCGTCGGAACCGGATTTGCGGATGCGCATACGTCCGGGTTCCTGTGCTACATCATCGGAGAGAACAATGATTTTCTCCGGCGGGATTTTGTAGAAATTTGCAGCCTCGAGCACAGCTTCACCGGATGCGTTCATAAACGTCTGCGGCTTCATGAGCAGGACACGGTGTCCGCCGAGGGTCGTCTGTGCGGTGAGGGATTTGAATTTCAGCTGCTTCAGTTCTCCGACGCCGCATTTCTGCGTCAGAACATCCATAGCGAGAAAACCTGCGTTGTGGCGGGTGTACAGATATTCCTTCCCCGGATTGCCGAGTCCGCAGACGATGAATTCGGGAACGCCTGCGTCATGCGGCTGGGAAGACTGGATTTTTTTAAAAAGTTCAAAGATATCAGGCATGATGGCCTCCGGTTTCGATAGTTCTGTAGTATCTACATTGTGGTGACAGTAAGAGTTCAGCCGCAGAATCGGGTATGCTCCGGCATCCATACGTCATAGTGTTCGTGCGGGCTTTCCCGTAACGCGCAAAAAGCCCGTTTTTGAAACGAGCGGGGATTTGCGGTATGGAACCGGGTTATTATTATACCGCAGAACGCGGAATAAGTCAAGCGCAAACAGATTACAGGAGATTGATTTTTTCTCCCGCGTCCATTTTGAAAATTTTGTTTTTATAGTCCCGGGCGATGGGATCGAAGGTGAGATCCTCCACGATTTTTGACGAGCCGAAAAAGTGCATGGGGATGGCGTTTTTGATACGGAAATGCTTCATGTAGTAGTCAAAGCCGAGGAAGGAGTAGATGCCCTGTCTGGTATCGAGCGGGAGGAATGCCGTGTCGATCATGAAATTTTTCAGCCCCTTGGTATATTCGCGGAAACGGCTGGTCATAGCAAAAACTTCGCTTTCACGCATGCCTTCCCACAGCCAGAGGTTGAGATCCCCTGCGTGGAAGATGTTTCGTCCCATGCATCCCGCGAGATAGGCAACACCGAGATCCGTGGACGGCAGGGCTTTGATGCGGAAGCGGCTTTCCGGACGGATATCCATGCCCGGCTCGGCGATGATGGGATCGGTCACGCCGCAGTCGCGCAGAATGGCGGGGGAGATATCGTGGGAAACCACGTAGCGGACATGGGGATGCTCATGGCAGATACTGAAAATATCCGGATTGAAATGATCTTCATGTCCGTGGCTGATGAAAACATATATTTTCTTTTTCATGGGCAGGCGGGGCAGAGTACCTTCGGAATAGTCGAAGATCAGCATATGCGTATCCGATTCGACGGTAAAGCCGCTGTGCCCGGTACAGTTGATTACAATCATGGTCGTCACTTTCCCTGGCTGGATTGACAGAAGTACATAGTTCTTTCGGGAATATGTTAGCATGATCTGCGAGTTTTGTCAATAGGCAGAAGAAAAGACAGCTGCGATGTTTACATTTTATCTCTTTACAATTTTATGCTTTTGTGGTATCATATTACAGAATAAGAATAAAAAAATAAAGCCGAAAAGGAAATATACCGTTATGAATATTCGTTTCTTTGATATTCTGAAGCACTTTGCCCTTGATATCGAACCGTCCATTTACGGTAACGGCCATATCAACGATACATACATTGTCCATTCCAAGCCCGATTACATTCTGCAGAGAATCAACAAGAATGTTTTCAAGGATCCCCCGGCTGTTATGGACAACATCAAGGGTGTCACCGAATTCCTACGCGAAAAGATCATCGCACAGGGCGGCAACCCCGACCGCGAAACGCTGAATTTGATCAGCACCGTGGACGGCAAGCCCTATTACGAAGATGAAGACGGCAATTTCTACCGTGTTTACAAGTTCATCGAAAACGCGCGTTCCTATGATCTGGTGGAATCTCCTGAACAGCTCTACCACGCTGCAAAGGCGTTCGGCAAGTTCCAGAATATGCTCGCCGACTATCCGGCTGATAAGCTGAACGAAACCATCGTAGACTTCCACAATACCCGCGTACGTTACGAACAGTTCAAGACCGCACTCGCAAACGATACCGCAGGCCGTGCGAAGGATGTCGCTGACGAAATCAAGTTCGTTCTCGACCGTGAAGCGGACGCAGGCATCGTTGTTGACGCGATTGCAGAAGGCAGAATCCCGCTCCGTGTTACGCACAACGATACCAAGCTCAACAATGTTCTTCTCGACGAAACCACCGGTGAAGGCGTCTGCGTGATTGACCTTGATACCGTTATGCCCGGTTCTCTGCTGTATGACTACGGCGATGCACTCCGTTTCGGCGGTTCCTCCGGTGCGGAAGATGAAAAGGATCTTGACAAGATCTACTTCAAGGTTGAAAACTTTGAAGCATTCACCAAGGGCTTCATGGAAGAACTCCCGTCCATGATCGAAGAAGAAAGAAAGCTCCTTCCGTTCTCCATCAAGCTCATGACGCTCGAATGCGGCTCCCGCTTCCTTGCCGACTACCTCAACGGCGACGTATACTTCAAGACCCACTATCCCGAACACAACCTCGACCGCTGCCGTACACAGTTCAAGCTCGTAGCGGATATCGAATCAAAGATGGATGAACTCAACGCCATCGTCGAAAACATCTATCAGAGACTCCAGAAATAATGTTTCCGAAAAGCTGACTTCCTGCGAAGCCGGCTTTTTGTTTTTCGGTTTTGCGGAGAGGAAATTGTAAATATCCAATGAAGTTTCGTGAAAAAATCCCCGAATCCCCTTGCAGGAGAAAAAATTCGTTGTATAATATATAATGATAGATTGTCTTTGTCCGGAATTCCCGCAGAAGAAAGACGGACAGCGAAAACTGAGGATAAAATGAATTTTTTCGATAAAAGAAAACAACTGAAAAAGAAAAAAGCCGAAGAAGCATACCATGCCGAACTGCAGATGGAGCACGGCGAGACGGATGCGGATTTCAAAAGCGGGCTGTTCATCAATTCGCTCGATCATCTGACAGAAGACGATATTGTCATGAACGAAACGGCAGAGAAAATGAGCCGGACATCGCCTCTGGAATGGATCCGCCGAGTTCTGTTCGTTTTTTTTGCGGGGATGTTTGTTGTCAGCTGTGTTCTGCTCGTTGACAACTTGATCGACAAGCAGAAAAGCGCCGCGATTTACGACCAGCTGCAGGGCGAGTTTTTCTCTTCCGGCTTTTCGTTTGACCCGTCCATGGCATTCAATCCGGAAGAAGGCGCAGTTTCCTATCTGACGGCGGATACAACCCTGATGGTTACACCGTGCATGACCGATATCATGAACGGCATCGAGATGGAACAGCCCATCAATGCGGTGGTACAGAAGGAATATAACGAGGAGCTTGTAAAAATGCGCGCGGGACTGGCATCTTTGCGGCAGATCAACGAGGACCTGTACGGCTGGATTTCCGTGGAAGGAACTACGATCAATTATCCCATCGTGCAGGGCGAGGATAATGACTACTATCTCGATCATGCCTATACCGGCGACTATCTGCCCAACGGTTCCATCTTCGCCGACTACCGCAATCATACATCCATTACGAAGAATTACAATACCGTTCTCTACGGTCATAATATCACCTCCGGCGCTATGTTCCATGACGTGACGAAGTTCTTCAAGGACGAGTATTTCGAGGGTGTGTATATCAATGTTTACACCGACGACGGTATTTTCATCTACGAACCGTTCTCCGTCTATGAAACCCGTTACGATTACAACTACTTCAAGACGGGCTTTACATCCGCGGAAAACTTTATTGCTTTCGCGGAACAGATGCGCGACAATTCGTCCATGAAATCAAAAGCGGACATGACCTTTACGGAGCGCGACCGCATTCTGACGCTGTCCACCTGTACAAACGGTGCGTATTATGCCCGGTATGCGCTGCATGCCAAGCTCGTGAAGACCATCCTTGACTGAAAAGAGGAGACTGCATCATGACAAAAAAGATTCTGCGGATTCTGTCCGCTCTGCTCGTCTGTCTGCTTCTCTGTTCGTGCGTAATTCTCAATGAAAAACGCATCATCGGAACATGGGAAGGGGAAGATACACTTACCGAACTGGATGGAACACCGTTTGCAGGCGTGTCCCGGCTGGTTTTCTCTGAGGACGGAAGCGGACTTGCGTACGGACAGGAAGAAGAACTGTCCTTCACATATGCACTGACCGATGATACGCTGACCATTCGTCTGACGCCGGATTTCGGCTGGGGCATCACCTACCGGATTGAGGGTGATACGCTCACGATCCGCAAAGATGCCGTGTTTGCCAAAGTCCGCTGAAAGGAGACGCGAAATGCAGGTGTTTGACTCCATCATCTGTCCCGTCTGCGGAGAAACGCTTTACCGCGAAGGCAAAACCGTTCTCTGTGTAAAGGGACACACATTTGATATTGCGAAAGCGGGTTATGTCAACCTGCTGCCGCCGGGAAAAGAAAAAAATGCCCGCACCGGGGACGAAAAAATCATGGTGAAGGCAAGGGTTGATTTCCTTTCCAAAGATTATTACGCTCTCATCAGCGACCGGACCGCGGAGATTCTGCGTGCCTGCCTGTCCGAAAACGCTTTGTTTGCCGATCTCGGATGCGGGGAGGGATACCATACCTGCCGGATCGCGGAAAAAATCGGTTTCCCCGTGACTGCTTTCGGCTTTGACGCCTCGAAATTTGCGGCGGAATACGCATCCAAACGGGCGAAAGCGAAGAATCTTATGCCGAAGGACGGTGTGGGCGCAGAACATGACCATCCCGCGCAGGCGTATTTCTTCCCTGCCAATCTCTTCCATCTGCCGCTGAAGGATCATGTCCTCGATGCCGCCGTGAGTATGTTTGCTCCGGTTGCCGGCGAGGAAACACATCGGATTCTGAAGCCGGGCGGGAAGCTCGTTGTGGTCTCTTCCGGACGGGATCATCTGTTAGAACTGCGTCAGCTGATTTACGAGGAAGTGCGTTTTTCCGATGCCCCGGTACCGGTGCCGGACGGATTTGTACAAACAGAACGGCAGAATCTGCGTGTCGAAACGACGGTCACCAGCCGTGAAGACCTGCAGTCCTTGTTCGTCATGACGCCCTTTTACTATAAAACCACGGAAGAAGGACGGGCGCGCCTTCTCTCAAACGACTCGCTGCGCCTGACCGTGGATGTCAATTTTTCTGTATTCGAGGCAATCTGATATGCTGTCCGTCATTATTCCGATGTACAATGAGAAAACCGTCATCTCCTCCACGCTCCGTACACTGACGGAACACATGGAGAAAACGACGGATGGTCCCTGTTCCTATGAAATTCTTCTGTGTGACGACGGTTCTGACGACGGCTGCGGAGATATTGCACAGAATACCGCGGCGGAACTGACGCTCAAAAACGGATGCGTCCGTCTGATCCGCGCCGAGAAGAATGCGGGAAAGGGTGCGGCTGTCCGGATGGGCATGCTTGCCGCAGAAGGGGATTTTCGTCTGTTCACCGACAGCGATCTGGCATACGGATGTGAAGTCATCACCGCCATGGCACAGCACGCCGAAGAAACAGACGCAAAGATTCTCATCGGCTCGCGTGCCATCCATCCGGAAGGGTATGCCGGCTACACGCCAATCCGCAGACTTGCGTCAAAAGTGTTTGTCCGGCTTCTTGCTGCGACAGCGGGATTTTCCCTGAGCGATTCTCAGTGCGGCATCAAGCTGTTTGCCAAAGAGGCTGCGCAGGAAATTTTTTCCCGTTGCGAAGTAAATGGCTGGGCGTTCGATTTTGAAGTGCTCCTGCTCGGTGAGAAACTCGGATACCGCATTTCTGAATTTCCGGTCACGGTCATCAACCACCGCGAATCGAAGGTGCGTCTGCTGAAGGACTCGTGGAAGATGATGCGGGATGTGGGCAGAATCAGAAAGCGCGTGAAGAATCTTTCACTCTGATCACGGCGCATAGAAGTCGTGACAGCCGATGGAGAGGACAAACCGGCAGTTTTCGACGATCCAGAAATTCGTAGCGGCGGCTTCGTTCAGAAAATACAGGATTTCATGCGACAGCCGCGTGTTTTCGAGACAGATTTTCGCCGCAAGAACGGAATCCTTACCGGCTGTCTGCTCAATGGCGCCATCTACGGTGGGGGTAAACTGGACGCCGTGCTCGTCGTCAAAAATCACGTCATAAATCGTGTCCGGAAACTCATCGGAATCCACGCGGTTGAGAATCACCGATCCGACTGCGAGTTTGCCGAGAAACGGCTCACCCTGCGATTCCGCGTGAATGATTTTCGCAAGCCAGTACAGATCGTCCTTGTCATAGTATTCCTCGTCGGAGAGAATGGCACCGCGCCGGCGTGTCAGTGTGGTCGTGTGATCCTCGGCACTGTAGGACGCGCTGAAGCCGAAAGCCTGCGCTGCCTGCCGGACCGGTACATACAATACACCGTCCTTCGTAAAAACGCCCTTTTCGCACCAGAGAATCCGTCCGTTTGCATCTATGTAATACGAACCGTCCTTTGCGTGCAGGAGAAGGGATTCGGTTTCGACGGTGGAAGTCATTTTCTGTCCATCCCATGTGACAACGGCGTTGTCAACCGTGCAGGCGAACTCGCGCAGTGAGACGTAGGCGTGTCCCTCCACGGTGAATGTCCTGCCTTCGTATTCGATGCCGTCATAAACCAGACGGTAATCCTCATCGCTTTTTGCCCCTATCGGGTTTGCCGCTGTTCCGACCATCATAACGGATGCCAGAACAGCGAGCGTCAATCGGGTGATCTTATTCATTTTTCCTCCTTTTCGGGCAGAATGAGAAACTCTGCCAAAGCGTGTTTTTCGTTCCCGCTTTTCCATTATAGCATAAAACGGGCGCGATTTTAACCGGTAATGGTTGGTAAGGAAGAGGAGGAAGCAATTTCCGTATTTCCCGGGAGGGAGAAACGTGCAAAAAGGTACGGTTCCTGTTGCATTATGTTCGGGGATCGGGTATAATAAAAAACACCGGATTCTGCGCGGTTTCAGAGACATGACGCGGACGGAATCCGAATACAAGCCGGAGTATAGAATGTTGAAAAAGAAACTGGCAGCGGGGATCACAGCTGTTCTGCTTGCATCGGCGATGCTTCTGAACACCACCTCCTGCGGTCTGATTATTATCAATGACGTGTCCCAGCGTCAGGAAAACGAAAGCGATTCCGAGGGAAGCGAAACGGAACAGAAGCCTTCCCACACACAGAAGGATTATATAAAATATGAAAATCCGCTGGACGGAAAAGCGCTGTCTATGCAGTATCTCGAGGCACTTCCCGCACGAGATTACGAGGGAGCGGTTTTCATTATTACAACACCGTCAGCGGATTATATTGCACCGCAGGACACGGAGCTTGCCATGTCCCGGCTGGCGGTTGAACGGAACAGACAGGTGGAGGAGCTTTACAACCTTACCCTGATCACTTCCGTAACAAAGACGGATACCATGCTGACCGAGCTGAAGCAGAATGTGGCGGCAGATTCCTATTATT
The DNA here is from genome assembly GCA_017414585.1 of Clostridia bacterium. Next base: position 11,527 of record JAFQLN010000194.1, read on the forward strand.
CGGATCTGCTCATGATGCCGATTTATACCGTCGGTCAGTTTCGCAAGGATGATACGCTGATCAACCTGCGTTCGATTCCGTTTTTCGATATCACAAAACCGTACTTCAATACCGAATCGTCGGATATGACTTCCGGCGGGTATATGACCTACGGCGTTGCCGGAGAAGCTTCCATTTCGCCGGATTCCTTTTCTGCGGTTTATATGAACAAGGAACTTCTGCTGACAGCGGGAATCGACCCTGCCTATCTCTACGATCTTGCAGAAGAAGGCTCATGGACATGGGATAATCTGCTCCGCTGTACGGCTGCCGTAACGGAACTGAATACCAGCGGAGAAGCCGGAAGGGAATACTATACGGTAACTGCAGAGAGTACGGCAAGCCGTCTGCCCGACCTGATCTTCAAGTCCGCCGGACACGACTTTATCCGGACGGGCAGGAGATCCATCCCGGTTGTCGCATTCCGTGCAAACACAGCCAAAACTGTCCTCGATCAGATTGCCGCAATTTACAATGACCCGAAAGCGATAACGGACAGCACAGCGGGTGCGGTCAGCTGCTTCAGCAAAGGAGAGTCGGCATTTCTGATCGAATACCTCTCCGTCATGCCCTCCATTTCCTCAGCGGCTTCGGACTGGGGTGTGCTCCCTTTGCCGAAAGGGGATGAAAAGGACGACTACCGGACGCTGATCGCCAATACGGAACTGGTTTTCGGTGTCCCGGTCAACCACACCAACGGGGAATACGCCGGTATCATCCTCTCTGCACTCAATGCGGCGTCCTGCGGCTATATTTACGATGCGTATGTGGAATATAATATGCTCCACGTTCTCCGGGACAACGAGTCGGTCAATCTGCTCGATATGCTTCTCGATACGGCATCGTTTGACTTTGCGCTCGCATTCGGAAATGCCTATCCCGAGATTGCAAACGTGACCTACAAGCTCGTGCGTTCGACTGCCAAATCGAATGATCTGGAAGATAAGTTTGCAAAGCTGCTTGATGCGGCGAACGCAGTGCTGCAGAAAGAATTTGACCTGAGACCGTGACGGAAGCTGCGGATATGCTTCCCGAAGGATTTATTTATATGCGTAAAGGAGACAAAACCATGAGGATTATGGATGAACTGAGAAAAGAAGGCGTCAAGCGCATGATTCTCGACACCGACACCTACAACGAAATCGACGACCAGTTTGCTCTAGCGCTGGCGATGCTCGCACCGGACAGAATTGACCTTGCCTGTGTCTGTGCGGCGCCGTTCCACAACCCGAACAGCGAATCCTACGCGGACGGAATGGAAAGAAGCTACCGTGAAATCGGAATCTGCACAGAATTCGTTCATCAGTCCCACGGCGCGAAGATTCCACCGTATTACCGCGGATCAACGGAACGGATGCCTGACGACAAAACGCCGGTCGAAAGCGAAGCGGCGCACAAGATTGCCGAAACCGTTCTTGCATACGACGGACTGACTTATATTGCCGCCATCGGTGCTATTACGAATGTGGCTTCCGCTGTGCTTCTGCATCCTGAAATCAAGGATAAGATTGCCATTATCTGGCTCGGATGCCACGCGCAGTATTTCGGCGGACCCGAATTCAACCTGCAGGGAGACGTCAATGCGGCGAATGCGCTGTTTGCATCCGATGTTCCCATGCTCGTTCTCCCGTGCCACGGCGTTGTTTCCAATCTCCACACCACGATTCACGAACTGGAATACTTCCTGCGCGGCAATTCTCCCCTCGGCGATTATCTCTGCGATAATGTAGCTGCCTGCAAGCCGAAGAATGCCGTTGCGTGGAGCCGCGTAATCTGGGATGTTTCCGCCATTGCCGTTGTGATCGAACCGAACACCTGTCATGTCGCTGTCGAACCGAGATGGCACATCAACAAGGACTGGACGTATTCCGATGACGTATACGAAGGCGAAATGGAATGCGTAAAAGCTGTCAACCGCGACTGGATTTTCTCCATCCTCTACAGTCATCTGCGCAAGTGAGGGAAGCATATGAAACGGATTGTACTGTTTCTGCTGTGTATTTTCGTTTGCATACAGCCCGTTTCTGCATCGGAGTATGATGAATATCTTTTCGCCGAACCGGTTGTCATCGGGGAAATCCGTGCCGATTCGGTGGGAGATCTGCTTGTACATGATATGACAGCGGAGACCGTCGTGCACAGTGTTGATGGAAAAGAGATTACGGAAATCATCGTCCGTGCGTCATCTGTTCTGTCACCCCTTGTGACGGTGCTGACGCAGGACGGTGCATACGGGTATGAACTGAACAGAGCGACAGGCAAACAGACCGGCACAGTACAGGGACTGACCGATTCGTACAGAATCGAATGCGAGATCACCACGACGCTTCACTTTCTCTTTTACAAAGACCGTCATGTGTATTCGACCGGTCAGGCGTCTGTAAAAGGGAACCATCGGAGGTACAGGGTTCTCGCGGTCGGCGGCGGAAAAACGGACAGTGAATTTTCCGAAGTGCCGTTTGAAGAAGTTCTGTATGCCGATGGATTCGACAAGCGGCTGGAGACAGCGGCGGATATCGGATATAATGCCCGATCTTGTGACAGCAGTTTTGTGACGAAATACACAGTTCGTGACGACAGCGGCAAAAAGGTGTGCGTGATGTCCGTTGCCGCACCGGAAAAGAACCGTTCACTGCTCGGAATTTTTGCGGGATTAGCCGGAACAGCCGGACTGGGACTGATGCTGTTTGCGCAAATCCGCAGAAGAAAAAAAGGATAAAACGAAAAGGGCGTGTCGCATTTACATTGAAAAGTGTAATTTGCGACACGCCTTTTAGTATCTTGCAGCAATATAGTTCTTCTTTTTCTCCTTTAGCGAGGAGAAAAAGAAGCAAAAAGAGGAACTTTTTCAGAAGTCTTGGGTATTTCGAGGCTTGCGAGCCTCGACCAGGGACGCTGTCCCTTGGATCCCTGCCAACTTTTGAAAAAGTTGGATCAAAACTTTTATACTTGCGACAGCTCCTTTTTGCGCTTATTGATGTTCCTGCTGGGTTGGGATTGCGTCCACTTCACGGATTTTCACAGCCAGCCGCGGTTTGCCGAGATGGGCAAAGACAAAGCCGAGCACAGCCGCACAGACGAATACGAGGAAAACAACTTCCCACGAAGTATGCTTGGAGACGAAGCCGACCGCAACGCCCGATACGGCTGCAGCCGCATAGGAGAAGCAGTTGAGCATACCCGTTACAGCGGAAGCACGGCCGATTTTTCCGAAATGGAGTGGGATGAACGTGAGCAGCATCGAGTTCGCGGCAAGCATGGCTGCACTGGACAGCGCGAGAAGAATGGTTGCGGCGATGCCGGCAAGAACGCCGCCCGATACAAAGTGAATCAGGACGAGTGCCAGAGACAGAGCCGCCGCACTGATGATGAACATGAGCGAACAGGTGCCCAGTTCCGTCCAGTGGTACTTGCTGAACATATGCTTTGCCCAATAGACGCCGACAATGTTGAACAGCGGGAGAATCGTACAGATGACGGAGGAAACGGAGGGATTGGCGAAGAATTTGCTGTTCAGAATGGTGGGAATCCAGAGATCCAGACCGTCCTTGATCATGCCGTTGAAGAGAATGCATACAGCCGCAAGAACCAGACCGCTGCAGAACAGGCTGACATGGACTGCAGCTGCGGAAGGATGTGCCCGATCCGCAGGAGCATTTGCGGCGGGAAGAGGGGAGACGGATGTGTGTTCTCTCAGGGTGCTGAAGCCTATGTAAAAGATGACAGCCGACAGACAGAGAATCGCACCGCAGGCGACGAAGGAAGTGCGCCAGCTGCCGAACCGAAGGGTCAGAGCACAGACTCCGTAGCAGAGAATAGTGCCGACAGGAATGGTGACGGATAAGCTCGCGCCGGCTGCCTGTCCGATTTCCTCCGTTGTCCATGTGGATACAGCGCGGAGAATCGGGGACCATAACATCGAACACGCCAGTCCGCATGCGCCCCAGAACAGAATGAACCAGAGCGGGGAATGTCCGAAGCTCATGAGAATGTTCATAGCCCCTGCAAGGAAAAGTCCGCCGCAGACCATATTTTTTGGCTGTACCTTCTCGCCGACCCAGCCGCTGATGAACTGTCCGAGGGCATAGCAGGCAAGAAACGCCGTGCCGATGGTGCCGCCGGTCACATTGTCGCAGACACCGTCCGCAATCATTTCAGACAGATTGACAGAAAGCGTTTTTTTGCCGATATAAACAGTGGCATAAGCCAGCCAGCAGAGGATGACCAGTCGCCATGCACGTTTTTCATATTCGGTTTTGTTTTTCTTGAACATGGGAATATCTCCTTACAGAACCCGGTATGCACAGGAATTATATACTTCCGGCTTGATTCCGGTGAGCATTTCAAGCAGAGCGGCGAGAGGTTCGAGAACGGGCGCTTCGGAGTGATAATGTCCGGTTTCAATGGTGAGAAGACCGTCTTCCGCCGCATCCTGTGCCATATTGTATCCGCTGTCTCCGGTGATATAGGCATCGCAGCCGGCATACAGGGCGGGATAGAGAAAATCCTTTCCGTCTCCGCCGCAGAACCCGATTTTTTTGATAATTTTAGACGCATCCCCAGTTACGCGGACGGAAGCACATCCGAGTTTTTCTTTTACAAGTTCTGCAAGCGCCGCTCCGGTCATACCGTCCGTGACAGTGATTCTTCCCAGTGAAGGAGAATCCTCGTCACCGAAAACACCGCACGGCTCCAGACCAAGCGCACGTACCAGCGCATCGTTGACACCGTCTTCTCCGGCATCCATGCGGGTGTGCAGGGAAATTACACTGATCCCGCCCATCGCCGCATCGAGAATCCGTCTGCCGCTGAGAGATGCGTGTGTGACGGATTTGGCTCCGCGAAAGAGCATGGGGTGATGCGTGACGACGGTATCAAAGCCGTTTTCGCGGGCATAGGTGATAACCTCATGAGCAGCATCCAGTGCGACAAGAATTTTCTTTACTTCCGCGCCCGTATCCGGCGAAACCATGATTCCGTCGTTGTCCCAGGAACAGGAGAGGGTTTTCGGAAATTTTTCCGTCAGTTTTTCGTGCAGTGTTTCGATTGTCATACCGGATCCTCCGAGAATTTTTCTGATTTCACGCATACACGCTTCTTCCGCAGAGGCATCGAGCGCGCCTTTTTTCAGACCGTTGATGCGTTTTTCAAGCCGGTGCAGAATTTCATCCGCGTATGCTTCAAAGAGCGGTTCGCGTTTTTCGATCGTACGCTTGCCGAGCAGCAGCTCTGCCGGTGTGGACTGGCGCTTTACACCGTCGTACACAGCGAGCAGACAGCAGTAATTCTTTCCTGCAGCAGCGGACAGCTTTTCGTCCAGAACGGCAAATCCGTTTTGATCGAGGTACGCGCGCAGATCGTCCGCGGCAGTCATCGGCTGCAGGATGAGATGAATGTCCGCATTTCTCACATAGGGAGAGGCGTCCAGAATACGCGCGATCAGTTCGCCGCCCATGCCGCAGATCACGATATCGGTCACACCGGCAGAGACTAAGTCAATATCCTGCAGTCCGTCCGAACGGCAGAAAGTGATGTTTTCCCGGATTCCGTAGCGTTCGGCACTTGCCTTAGCACGTTCCAGCGGTCCTGTGTTGATATCACTGGCAATTGCCGAACGTGCGATTTTGTTCTGGAGAAGGTAAACCGGCAGATAAGCGTGGTCGGTGCCGATATCCGCTGCGACAGCACCCTGCCGGACAAAAGAGGCAGCGGAGAGAAGCCGGTCGTCGAGATGAAGATGATTGCTTGTTTCCATGATTCTTGATTCAAACGGGTTTGAAAACAGCAAAAGACGGAAGCGATCCGTCTTTTGTCTATTTTATTTCGCCTTTTCTTCAAAGTATTTGTTCAGCTTTTCGATGAGCTCTTCGGGATCAACACCGTGTACCATGCAGGCTTCTTCCACTGTTTCCATTCTGGATACGGGGCAGTCGATGCAGTGCATACCGCAGTCAAGGAAAATATCAGCGGTATCTTCGTCAAAATCAACGATATCGCCGATGATGGTTTCAAGAGTTACTTTCATTTTTTTATCTCCTGTCATTTTGTATCTTTGATTTATGCATCCGCGATTTATGCATCCGCGCTTCTGATCTCAGCATCAGGAACCGTGATTTTCCGGATGTCTGCACCGAGGGCACGGAGTTTGCCGCAGATATTATCATACCCGCGCTCGATGAGGTTTATGTCGGAAATTTCCGTTTCACCGGGACAGGTCAGTGCAGCGATCATGACAGCCACACCGCCGCGCAGGTCCGTTGCAATCACGGGTGCGGGCTTGAGGGGCGTACCGCCTTCGATCACAACGATTCTGCCATCCACTTTGATTTTTGCACCCATTCTGCGCAGTTCTTCCACATACCGGAAACGGTTCTCAAAAATGCTTTCGTTCAGATAACTCGTGCCCTCCGCCATGCAGAGAAGCGCGGACATCTGCGGATGCATATCGGTCGGGAAACCGGGGTAGGGAAGGGTTTTGACGCTGGTTTTCTTGATCTTTTCGCCGGCAGTTACGAGAATTGCATCGTCGAATTCTTCCACAGAAGCACCGGTTTCCTCCAGCTTGGCGGAAATGGATTCCAGATGCTTCGGAATGACGTTCGTTACCTTGACGGAGCCGTGGGTTGCAACAGCTGCCACCATGAACGAACCGGCTTCAATCATGTCGGGAATGAATGCATAAGTGCATCCGTGCAGTTCGGGGACACCCTTGATTTTGATGACGTCGGATCCGGCACCGCTGATCTTGGCGCCGCAGGTGTTGAGGAAGTTTGCACAGTCAACAATATGCGGTTCTTTGGCTGCGTTGTCAATGATCGTCATGCCTTCGGCAGTTGCCGCTGCAATCATGATGTTGAGCGTAGCGCCGACAGAAGATACATCAAAGAAGATGTTCGTACCGACAGCACCGTGTTCGGATTTGATTTCGATATATCCGCCTTCGGTGGAGATTTCCCCGCCGAGTGCTTCAAAGCCCTTGATGTGCTGGTCGATCGGACGGATACCGAAATTGCATCCGCCGGGGAAACCGACGCGCGCTTTGCCGAAACGGCCGAATTCCGCGCCGAGCAGATAGTACGAACCGCGGATTTTGCGGACCAGTTCGTAATCGGAACGGCCGGGCTCAACGTCCGTGCAGTCCACTTCGTATGTCGTTGTGTCAAGCATACGGATTTTTGCACCGATGCCGCGCAGAATTTCAAACGAATAAGTAATATCGGAAATAGCGGGTATATTTTCCAGTACGCATTTACCGCGTACGAGTACACAGGCGTAAATGATCGGCAGAGCGGCGTTTTTGGAGCCGGAAATCTCCACCTGACCGAACAGAGGCGTTCCTCCGTTGACAATAATTTTTTCCATGCGTTTACCGAGCCTTTCTTTTGATAAGGCGTATGATGATGGCATCCTGCTTCCTTTTGGAATAGAGAAAGAGCCGAAGGAACAGAATCAGCCGACTATATTATAACAGTTTATGCACAATAATGAAAGCGTTTTTTGAAGGATTTTCATAAATTTCATATTTAACGACGAAGTATTATAAAACACACCCATTTTATGATTGTGATTTTGTATAAAGTGTACTATCAATCGCGTTGTAGATATATTCACCGGCGGAATCGGTTACAATCTGCCAGCAGGGAATCAGACAGAAGTCTTCTTCCTCGCCGTAAAAATACAGGGAATAGCAGAGATTGATGGATTCGATAGCAACGCCTGCAGCAAGCGCTTCGGCGGGAATTTCTTTCCTTACATGAAACAGTATATTAAATATATCGGAAAGTTGTGCCGTATAGGATTCGCCGAGTGTGAGAAAACTCCATGAACCGAATGCTTCCGTAACTTTTCCGCCGGTTACGGTACAAAGCGCGTAGTTCTCCGTTACGGCAATACCGTCGATGGTGCGGGAACAGAGCGCATAATATGCCCCGCCGTTTTCCCAGATGTTTTCCACGCCGGTGACAATGTTCATGTTTCCGCCCGATTCAAACTCCCGGCTGCCGCTGTCGAGAAAATCCACGACAATCCCGGTGATTTCTTTTTTCTTTTCTTCACTGATCTGGGTGAAGGACGCAGAAGGTGAGGGAGCGAATACGTCTTCAGCAGAATCACCGTTTACATTATAATGGAAGGAAAAATTCTCACCGAATGTGCATCTGGCACCGTTGGAAAGAAAAAGAATCTCTCCGTCGGGAATGATATAGGCTGAAGTGACGGTGCTTTTTCCGAGCAGCTGCGCGACGGTTCGGTTGTAATCACCCGAATTGCACACGTAAACTGTTCCATGTTCCCGTCTGGCAGAGATAATATCGGGAGCGATGCGGATATTGCTGTCTGCGAGGATGGAAACGATATTTTCGATGGTTTCTTCCGGAAGATGAGACGTATTATAAAGAAGTGTAAAGAGATTGACAGCGAGAAAAATGCAGACAGCTGCAAGAAGGCAGGAGAGCAGAATGGTCAGGTTTCTGTGCTGCACGGCGTTCTCCTTTCATTGGGACAGATTGCTCAGCCATTCTCCGCACCACTCAGCCTGAACGGAGCTGGACAGAAAATCGCTGCGGTAAACAAGTGTGACGTTCAGCGGGGGAGCCGGATGTCTGGAAGAGATGTGCTGCGCAAACCAGACCTCGGTAAGCATTTGCGTACGTGTTCCGAGATTGCGTACGGACATGGTAAAAATATGCGCGGAAAGCAGTTTTCCGTCCGCATATGTGACCGTAAAAGCCGGGTCAATGCCTGTGATCCGCAGATTGTCAAAGACATATTCGTAAATCAATGTAACTTCACCGTTTTCGGCGCGTACCGAAGCGAGTATGATGTCGGCATCGCCGCCGGCGTAATGACGGTTGAGCGCACGCACGTTTTCAAACAGTTCTGCGGATATGCGCACATAATCGGCAAGTGTAAAAGATGTTTTGGAACCGGTATGTGTGTCGAGAGGTATCCCGCCGTTCTGAACAGCCGTATAGGAGAAGGCGGAATCGTGAATATAGAAGATTCCCTTCTGGTCAATATAACTGCTGGTACCGTCTGTGTTGGTATGGCGGTTGAGCAGCTTGTCCGGATTGAGCCCAAACAGGCGAATAAGGGCGTCAATATTGTCTGCGTTATTATGAATCAGGGAGGAGGTCTGCGCAGTGATCAGAATATTCCGGGCAGAAAGAGACTCGGTGAAGAACGGTTCACCCGTTTCGGCATAATCAAACGCACGCAGAACGGAACGATAGGATCGGAGGAGACTTTCCAGATCATCTGAAGTGAAAATGGCATCCGGTGCGGAGACGGTGAAAAGTGCAATACGCCCGTCGGTATCACGTGTGACAACGGAAATGGAGTTGGTCTGCTCGGAATACGGAAGCAGAAACATTTCGTACACATCTGCGGCAGGGATTTGTGCCGGACCGCCGGACAGCAGCTGAAGCACGTAGGAGGAAAACTCGTGATGATAACGGATATACACATAGTTTTCCTCATCATACAGCGTGTTCCAGAATTCCTGTGTTCCTTCGGATACATACTGATCGCTGAGTGTCTGCGCAAGAACGGGCATCACGGTGCGGTACAGCTCGGCACAGGAATCCGCAGAGTTGGATAACCCGTAACGGAGGGAATCAGCCGAAATGCCGACAAAAGCCGGAAGAAGCTGGTCTGAAATGTCCGCGTCCGTGTTCTGCTGGGCAGTGATGCTCTCCAGATCAAAGGGGGCTTTGCTGCGCGCGGAAGCTCTCGACTGAATGACCTGAATGGTCGCTATGGTGAGAATGATCAGCAGAAGGGTCAGAACGGCGGTTGTGCAGAGGAGAATCATGTTGGTTTTCTTTGGTTTCATATAAGAAAATCCTGTTTCGTATGGGATTACTTGGTTTTCAGCTTGCACTCGACCGGAATTTCTATCCGTACATCCGTGCCTTCACCGAAAGTACTGTCGATGGCGATTTTCCCGCCGTGCGCCTCGAGCAGTTCCCGCGCAATCGCAAGACCAAGCCCTGTTCCGCCCGTGTCAAGATTGCGGGATTTGTCCACGCGGTAGAATCGTTCAAACAGGTGTGCCATATCTTCCTTCGGAATACCAACCCCATTGTCTGTGACCTGCAGCTGTACGGCTGTGGCAGACGGATTCGGAGCCACGCGGATGGTAATGCTGCCGTTGTCAGGAGTGTACTTGATGGCATTGGACATGATATTGAGAATGACCTGTTCGATGCGCTGGCGGTCTGCGGTGATATCGGGAAGCTGTTCTTCAAGATCGAGGGTGATTTTATGATGACGGGACTCGATATCCGTACGCATAACTTCGCAGAGATGGCGTACGGACTGGCGGATGTCAAAGGTTTCGATCTGCCAGTTGGTACGGTTGTTGTCCAGACGCGAGAGGACAAGCAGATCCTGCACAATGCGGGTCATGCGGTCGCTTTCGGACAAAACGAGATCGAGGAAGTATTCCCGGGTTTCTTCGTCCATTTCCGGATCGCTGCGCACCGTTTCCGTCGTGAGCTTGATGGCAGCCAGCGGCGTTTTCAGCTCATGGGAGACATTGGCAACGAATTCCCGGCGGCTTTCATCCAGTTCGTAGCGGCTGGTTACATCGTGAATGATCAGAACACAGCCCGATGCGGGACGCTTGGCATCCATGTAGCGGATGATGCCGAAGCTGACATCGTACACGCCGTTGCCGACAATGCGGTCGCGGAAAATGAAACCGTCGCGGGTACTTTCCACAGCGGCATCCGGGGATGTCAGGCGGATGGTATTGCCGTCAAGCATGAGCGGAATATCCAGCTGTTCAAAGCACCATTCAAGCGTAATATGCCCGCCTTCCTCCACAGCGTCATCGAGAAGGTCATATGCTGCGGTATTGGAGTGCAGAACATCACCGCTGGCTGTGAATGCGAGAACCGCATCCTTCATGCAGGAGAGAACGGTATCAAGTTTTTCACGTTCGCCGTTGACTTCTTCGATGGTGACGCGCAGACGTTCTCTCGTATAGTTGAAGTTTTCTGCAAGAACACCGATTTCGTCCGCAGAATTGACTTCAATTTCATGGGTGAATTCTCCGGATGCAACGAGCTGGGTACCGTAGGTCAGACTCTGCAGGGGGGCGGATATGGATTTTGCGAGGAAGAAAGAGAGAAGAACCGCGATGAAAATTCCGATGATCATCGCCTGCAGAATAATGGTAAAGAGAACCGTATTGAGCTGGCGCATTTCTTCGAGCGAGTCCTTGATATAGACAATGCAGTCCTCGTCAGCATGTGCACTGATGGGGATGCGGATGGCCCAGTCAGCATAATCCATACCGCCGGAGGAGAGATTGCTGTCCGAACCGCTGATAGCCGAGAGCAGATTCGGCGTCAGCAGCAGATTCGCACCGAGTGCGATATCCGATCCTGCCAGCATTTCTCCGTCGAGATCGAGCACATAGTAATTGCGGTACTCGTCTATCCCCAGAATACTGCCGTAGGAGGACAGCACCTGCTTCATCTCGGAGGCAGGGGATGCGGAGCGGGATGCCTGCCCGAGATCCATCATGAGCAGTCCGCCGCTGTCGAAGCATTCCGTCATCTGCTCGTTGAAATCGTTGATGTAGAAGGAGGTGACGCCGTTCATCAGAATGGCACTGACCGCACACATCACGGCAACGATAAAAATGAGCAGAATCAGAACGATTTTGAAATACAGACTTTTTAACATAGCAGCTGTTTCTATCCTGTTTTATCGCTTGCAGAGGAAGTATCCCACACCGCGCTTGGTCATGATATATTCCGGATGAGCAGGATCTTCTTCGATTTTCTTGCGGATGCGGCTTACGGTTACGTCTACTGTGCGGATATCGCCGTAAAAGTCGTCATACCCCCAGATCTTTTCCAGCAGATCTTCGCGGGTATACGCATTTCCGAGGTTCTGCGCAAGGAAGAGAATGAGATCGTAATCCTTTTTGGAAAGCTCAATTGGCTCCCCTTTTTTGGTGACAGAATAGTGTTCCGTGTCGATTTTCAGGTCTCCGACCGTAATGATTTCCGAACTGCCGGTTTTTTCCGTGACGACTTCCCCGGAAGAACGGCGGATGTTCGCACGAATGCGGGAGAGAAGCTCCGGGAAGGAGAAGGGTTTGGTAACATAGTCGTCCGCACCGGTTTCCAGTCCGAGAATTTTATCCTTTTCTTCCTCGCGTGCCGTGACGAAAATGATCGGAACCTGACTCTTATAGCGGATACGCTCACAGACCTCATAGCCGTTCATTTTCGGAAGCATGATGTCGAGCAGAACAAGGTCGAATCCGCCTGTCAGTGCCTTTTCAAGTCCGGCTTCTCCGTCATAGGCGATATCGCAGTCATATCCTACCTTTTTTATGTTGTACGCCAGAACCTGCGCAATATTTTTTTCGTCTTCTACAACCAGAATTTTTTTCTTTTGCTGTTCCATAATCATTCTGTTCCTTTCATAAATCTGAAAAAGGTCCTTCTCTTGATCAATTGACGGAATACTCGGAGAGATTGGAAGTGCGGTAAAGGGAGTTGGCCAGTTCGGAGAGCAGAATTGCCATGCGTTCGCTGTTCCAGCAATCTTCAAGCAGAAGGGTACAGCTTCCGGCTGTTCCGATATAATTGATGATGCTGACAAGAAGCGAGTCCGGACGGGAGGCGCCGTTGACGACGAAATCCGGGACGATCGGAATGTATCCCGCTTCCCGGAGCGCCGCATCTGCTGCATCATCTCCCGTTGTAAGAGTGAAATGTGATTTCCGGCGTGTATAAACGGAAATACTGTCATTGCATAGATCCAGTGCGCCGACCGGATTGTCTGTGTCCGGAGCATACAAGCCGTAGCTTCCGTCAGCGGATGCCGCAATCATGTCTTCCGCCGTACTGCGTGCATCGAGAAAATGCGTATATCCGATGCCGTACAGCTCGCAGTTTTTCTGTGCAGGGAACGGGACATCATCCCCTTGGGGAGATTTGCACAGAACGAAAATGCGTTTGAGCTTTCCGTCATAGGAGGGCACTTCGCTTTCTTCGGGCAGCTCGGGAAGGAGCGTGTCTTCCGGTTCAGCTTCCGTCTGCGGGAGATAGGATGCGATCAGTTCCTCCATGGTGAAAATTCTGTCATTGTCATAAAGACGCAGGGAAAGCGCGCCGTTTTCATGTTCATAGGTTTCAAGAGAAAGCCCGCAGGCTTCGGCGAGCAGGGAGGCATCTGCATAATACATTTCATTATCGCGGAAAATCGGAACATCGCGGATGACTTCACCGTTCATCACCGCAGTCTGCTGCATGAAGAGAATTGAGATGTAGGAACCGGTTTCCGTGTTGCAGACGAGAAGATTGCCATCACGCGGCAGGGTGACTTCAACAGAGTCGAACATGGCGCACAGCTGTGCCGGAATGTACCGGATTCCGTCGCGTACAATCAGCGGAAAGACTGCGTCCTTATACCATGCTTCATCCTGTGCGAACAGAGAGGGAATGTCGTCCGGGGCTGCCAGAACAGCGGCAGGGGACAGACAGGCGAGAAGAAGCAGCAGTGCCAGAAATGCAGAGATTTTTTTCATAAGAAGTCCCACCTTTCGTCTGCGGGGTGTGTGTTTCGGGATCATCACGGATGATTTTTGTGATAAGCTACTGCCAGATCCACCACCATGCCGTAACTGCGTGAGCCTTCCGTTCCCTGCAGAACCAGATATGTGTCGTTGACAGCGTCACTGACATCGGCGGCAATGTTGTCCCGGTAGCGGTCGAAGAAATCACTGTAGCATTCGAGGTCGTACCGGACGCGCACATCCAGCCTGCCGACGGCTTTTCCGTACAGGGAAGGCGATGCGCTGTAGAGCGGGGAAGCGAGATATTCGTACATATTCAGGTATCCCGCGTACTGCATATACGGGTCGTCCGAGGTGATGCAGACGAGATATGCAAGGAAATTGGCTTCGTTTTCACGGGCAATGCCGCGCTGGTGCGCCATTTCATGCGCTGTCGTATAGACATTGACAAAATACGGATAATTGGTGTTGAGATTTGCTTCGCCGGTGAAGAAAGTGTATACACCGGAAATGTGCGTGTAGGTCATCAGCTCCGATGCGACAATCTGTTTTACGGGCACATCGAGCTTCGGGATAAAGCTGTGCTGATCGGCGAGCGCAGCGTAGGAGCGGACACAGAGATCCACCGCTTTGTCGTGGGACCACGGACGGACGGAACCCTTGTTCTGCACAAACATGACATCATCGGCAAGCTCGTTGAGATGGGAGATGACAATATTCATGGTGTCCGAAAGTTCCTCAGCGGAAACCTTTGTGCGCTCAAGCCCCAGTTTTTTATCCACAGTGGTTGTACGGTAACCCGCGCCGAAGCAGAAGACGAACATCACATACAGAAACAGTGCGATGGCGAGAAGACCGGCGACGGTGCGGACAAAATAACGGGTGGAGCGCATGGCTTTGCGCAGGGAGACCGAAAGCACGGCGGCGAGAATCACGGGGCTGCCGAGAATGATGAATTCCGCCAGTGAGAAGGGAATCCATCCGGTCAGATGCGCATTCAGGGTACGCAGAGGCTGGGATATGTGCTGATTGAAGAAGTCGGCAAAGGAAGCGCTGGAGATGTATGCAATATTGATGCCGAGGGCGATGATGCCGAGCAGAACAACGACCATCGCAGGAGCGGGAATCCAGCGGTTGATTTTTCGTAACAGGCGTGTCATGGGCGTTCGGGAGATCCTTTCGGTTTGTCTGTAATCGGTTTTTTGGCGGCTTGAATCAGCCCGGTGAGGTCGAGCAGGGACTCGTCATCGGACAGGTGCAGACTGTAAGCATCCATCAGCGCGGCGATATCTGCCGGAATGGGTGCGGTGACGGAAATGATTTGTCCGGAATACGGATGCGGGAAGGTCGTTTTCCACGAATGCAGCGCGTGCCGGGAGATATGTTCGTTTTCGCTTCCGTAAAGGGAGTCCCCCGTGATCGGACAGCCTTTGCCCAGAAAATGCAGGCGGAGCTGATGGGTTCGTCCCGTGATGGGAGATGCGATGACAAGGGTGTGGTCTTCCGAAACAGCAATCCGGCGGAAAACCGTCAGGGCAGGCTTGGCGTCGGAGAGAGCGGGGGAACATTCTTCGCGTTCGATGATGCTTTCCTCCCGGCGGCGGACATAGGAAAAAATCTCGCCTTCCTCCATGGGGAGAACACCGTCGAGAACAGCAAGATAGGTCTTGTGAATGGCTCCCTCCACCATGGCGCTGTACATTTTGAACGATGCGTCCTTGGTGTTTGAGGTGAGCATACATCCGCTGGTGTCGCGGTCAAGCCGGTTGACGGGACGGAAGACGTAGGTTCTGTCCGCGTACCGGTACGCAAGAGCGTTGGCAACCGTATCCAGCCGGTGTCCGTGCGAGGGGTGGGAGGGCATATTGTATGGCTTGCCGACTGCGGTAACAAACTCATCTTCATAGAGAACGTCGATCGGGAGATCTGCCGGGATGATGTACGGACTGACGTCATCGGCTCTGTCTTCTGTTGCAAGCGAAAGGATGTCCCCGTGCTTCAGCTCATAGCGGACTGTGACCCACTGCCCGTTGACGCGGATGCCGTCTTCGGAAAACTTCAGTTTTTTGATCAGATTGACGGAAAAGCCGAGATCGTTTTTCAGCACTTCCCGGATTAGTTTTCCCTCATAGTTGTTGTTTATGATGATATCCATGCAAATTCATTCTTTCGGGCGGGTACAGATCAGTCTTCCAGCGGACGCCAGTAGCTGTAGAAGGCAATGACTGTGCGCTCGATGCCGCCGTGCTCGATATCGTGTGCGGTGATGACGACGCCTTCGAGGGAGAGAAGCTCCCATGCATACAGATCGTCGATCTTGGTGCGCAGGATGACGTCCTGACTGGCGTAAACGATCAGCTCGTCGTCTTTTTTGATGATGGAACCGGATTTGCCGATAACTTCCTCGATTCCGTCAATCCGCTCGGTGACACACTTCAGGGAACGGCCGTCCAGATAGTTTGCGAGGTCTTTTTTATAGCGTTTGCTGTTGATATTTTTACTTTTCGTCCAGCTTTTTTTCTTTTTCAGCATGATTTCCTCATTGATTCTTTTAAATTGTGATGGAATTGTGATAACTGACGAATTTTTAATTTTTCGTTGAAAACTATTGCAAATTTCTGCATTACAGTTTATTATAAGGTAACTGTGTAAGGTGCGTTTTTTCTGTTTTCGGAACATTTCCGCACCCCGCAGTACGCTCATATCATTATACCATAATCAGCCGGCGGTTTGTATAGGAAAACGTAAATTTTTACATTATTTTATATAGAACCGCACCGACCGCGGAAAACGGCTTTCGCCGATCCGCACGCCTGTGTTCAGCGGGCGAATTTCAGGAAAGGAATGTGACAACTATGCTTCCGCTTGACAAATTAACAGAAGCAGCCGCTGCCGCCCTTGTCGAGGCGGGTTTATCCCTGGACGACATGACGATTGCGGTGCGCATGGATCTGGATTTCGACGGAAATTACGGGGAAACATGGCTGGTTTTTGAAGAAAAAACCAAACTGGTTCACCGGATTCTTGCCGATACAGCTTCCATTCCTAAGAAACTGGCATCGGGCCGCCGTTCCCTCGATGATTTCGGCAAGCTCCCCGACGCACAGCACGCCGTATACCATGACAGCTTTTCGATGGAGTATTATTCCGACCTGACGGTGGATACCTGTATGTCTTCCAACCGACTGCTGGTGCAGAAGCATGAAACTGCCCGTCCGCAGCCGGATGAAAAGCTGGGCAAAGAAGAAAAAGATGAAATTTTTGCCGCATGGAACAAAAGTGCGGTTACAGAAATCAAAGCCTGCTGCACCAATGCAAGACGCCAGCGTCTTTATGCGTTCATTGACATTATCGAGCGCTTCTGCCGCGGAAACGAGGTGAAGGAAGACGACCAGATCTTCGAGCAGTTCAACGCCAGATGCCCCAAGTGCGGCACTGTTTACGAAAATCAGTACCGCCGCGTCTGCACAAAATGCCAGAAGAAGGGCGCAATTGTCAAGCGACTTCTTGAATTCCTCATTCCGTATAAGGGATATGCGTTCATCGTTATTCTCTGTATGCTCGCGTCTTCCGGTATTTCCCTGATCTCTCCGATCATCAACGGCCGTATTCTCTACGACAAAGTTATCAATGCTTCCGGTGAATGGCACTCCCTGACCAAGCTCTTCATCGTGCTTTCCGTAATCGTCCTGCTCGCGCTTGTGGGTCTGGGAATCAACATTATCCAGAACCGAACCAACGCGAAGCTGTCCAACCGGATGACGAAAAACATGAAGCAGCGTGTCTTTGACGCCATGATGGGACTGTCCCTCTCCTACTTCAACAAGTACGCAACCGGTCAGCTCATCAACCGCGTCAACTATGACGCAGACAGAATCCGTTCGTTCTACATCGACGGTATTCCGAACTTCGTCATCAACGCGCTTAACTTCATCGGTCTTACCTTCTTCCTCTTCTTCCTGAACTGGAAGATGACCCTCATTGTCTTTATCCCGGTTCCGATCATCGTTGTGATTTTCCGCGTCATGCTCCCGAAGATGGGACGGATGTACACCAAGCAGTGGCGTGCTTCTTCTTCCCTCAACTCCATGCTCGGCGACTCTCTCAACGGGATCCGCGTAGTCAAGGCGTTCGCAAAGGAAGCGGAAGAATCCAACCGTTTCTACAACTACTCGGAAAAACTCTACAACGCGAACCTGCGCGTGAATATTACCTCCCTGACAATCTTCCCCGTCATCAGCCTTCTCATCGGTCTCTCCTCGCAGATGATCTGGGGCTTCGGCGGTCTGCAGGTCATGGGCATGCATATGACCTACGGTGAATTCACCACTTACCTCGGCTATATCGGCATGATCTTCGGTCCTCTGCAGTTCTTCTCAACCTTTACCAATATGCTCACCGACGTTATCAATTCGGCGCAGCGTATGTTTGAAGTGCTCGACACGGTTCCGGAAGTCATGAATGCATCCGATGCGGTTGTCAAGCCGGAATTTGAGGGCAATATCACTTTTGAAAACGTATCGTTCTACTATAATCCGAATCGTCCGATCCTCAAGGATGTTAACCTGAAGATCAACGCGGGCGACAATATCGGTCTGGTCGGTCATACCGGTTCCGGCAAGAGTACAATTGTCAACCTTATTACCCGTATGTATGATCCGATCTCCGGTTCGATCAAGGTGGACGGTACGGATCTGAGAAAGATGGATGTCGCATCCATTCGTAAAAATATCGCTATTGTATCGCAGGAAATCTTCTTGTTCCGCGGTACGATCGCAGACAATATCCGCTATGCAAGACCCGACGCAACGATGGAAGAAGTCATTGCCGCCGCAAGAGCCGCAAACGCACATGACTTTATCGTTCGTCTGCCGCAGGGCTATGAAACCGAAGTCGGTACGGGTTCCCGTTCCCTCTCCGGCGGTGAAAGACAGCGTGTGTCCATCGCGCGTGCACTGCTCATGTCCCCGTCCATTCTCATTCTGGACGAAGCAACAGCGGCAATGGATACCGAAACCGAACGACTGATCAGCGATGCGCTTTCCAAACTGGTTGAAGGGCGCACCTGCATTACAATTGCGCACAGACTCTCCACCCTCAAGGACTGCAACTACCTGTTCGTAATCGAAAACGGGGAAATCGCAGAAGAAGGTCCGCCGGAAGAACTTCTCGCACGCGGCGGTGTATACTACAAGCTGTTCACGCTCCAGAGCGAGGCTATGAAGAAAGTCCTCGCCGGTATGTAATCGGCTGAATGCAGAATGGAGGATGCATATGGAATCCAAGGTTAAAACCAACGTCAAGACTGACGAAAAGAACAATAAAAAAGAAGAAATCAAAGCCGAAAACAAAAAAGCAGAAGCTAAAACGGAAGAAAAGACGGATGAAACGTCCGAAGAAGTCAATACCGACGAGCTGTTCAAGCACCGCGAATCCATCGCTCTCACACCGGAAAACGCTGTGTTCACGCGCTCGGCGGGCGGACTGATCTCTCTGTCCGTGACCAATGCCGAAGGCGAAAAAGAATTCTTTGAACGAATCGTGATCCGCCGCTCGTTCCCTGTATCCGCTCCCGATGAATTTCTCTCCGTCCGTGAGCCGGATACAAGAGCCAAGGGACGCGGTTCCGAAATCGGCATGATCCGCCATATCAACCTGTTTGACAAGGCAACACAGGATCTGATCAACGCAGATCTCGAAGTCCGTTATTTTACGCCCGAAATCACGAAGATCACTTCTTCGAGAGAAAAATTCGGCTATACCTACTGGGATGCGGAAACCTCTGCCGGAACGGTATCGCTGGTTCTCAACAACCCTTTCTCCAATATCCGTACCATCGACGACGGACGGATTTATATTCAGGATATGGACGGTAACTGCTTCATTATCACAGACCCGAAGAAGCTCGACCGTCAGAGCCTCAGATACATAGAAGTCTATATTTGACCCGACCGCTGTAGTCCGTAAACCAAAGAAGGCAGCCGGAACTATCCGGCAAGGTGATAAACATGAAATTGATGTATGATCTCCCGTCCGCCGATCTTGCCGCTTACGAGGCAGCCGCGGAATCGGGCGAAAAAAGAATGTACGTCGTTCCCTTCAATGTGCTGGAAGACCAGTTTGTCAACGGCTGGACCGTTGTGACCGATAAGAGGATTTACTGCATCCTCGGCGGCAAGGTGCTTTCCTCCTACGATCTGGAACGCTGTACGGTATTCTCTACAGAGGTATTATACGGAAACTGCTGTTTCTATGCTGTGATCGACGGTATTACCACGCTGATCTGCCGATTCCTCAGCGGACGAAACCTGCCGCGGTATTCCGTCCTCGTCAATGCCTGCGAAGATCTGGCAGAAAAATGCCGGGATAAGCGCGAAGCCGGTGAGCCTGTCACCAACGACACGCCGGAACGCTTCTGCCCCAAGTGCGGACGTCCGTTTATCCACGGTACGACCATCTGCCCGTTCTGCCGCAACACGAAGGAAGTCTACATGAAGCTGTGGGGACTTACCAAAGGTCTTCGTCTCATGCTGTTCTTCCCGCTGATTGTGTCCGTGTTCTCTCTGATTGTGCAGTTTGTTACCCCTGCCATTCAGAAGATCGCTGTCAACAATTATCTGACCAACGAATCCATCTACCGTGACGGCATTTCCTTTGCCGATCCGCATCTGCGTGCGTTTATCCTGATTTTCATTGCCATTGTAGCCATTGACCTCGTGAACCGTTTCATGGGGGTTATCCAGAGCCGGCTGTCGGCAATTTCCGGTAACAAATTCACGCTCATGATGCGCACACTGCTGTACGAAAAGATTTCGATGCTCTCCATTTCTTCGATCTCCCGCAAATCCACGGGTGACCTCATGGGACGCATCACCGGTGACGTCAACGCGGTACAGGCCTTTATGACCGGTCAGCTCCCCAGCCTCTTCACACAGGGCGCATCGTTCATTCTGGCACTGGTTCTGCTTCTTGCGATCAACCCGATTATGAGCCTTTTCGTCTTTGTTCCGATTCCGTTTGTTGTCTATCTTGTATCGAAGTTCTGGTCTACCATGCAGATGCGCAACCGCAAGGAATGGATTCTCAACCACCGCGTACAGATTTTCCTGCAGGATATCTTAAACGGTATCCGTGTCGTCAAGGCATTCGGTAACGAAGAACGCGAAATCGAAACTTTCCATGCACGCACCGACCGCGCAGCCAGACAGTCCGAAAACAACGCACTCCTGTACGATACGATTTTCCCGCTGCTCGGCTTCGCTGTCCGTATCGGTTCGTATCTGATTCTGTTCTACGGCAACTATCTGCTCTTCAAGGGTACGATGAACTATGGTGATCTCCACCAGTTCAACTCCTATGCGAACATCATCTACGGTCCTCTGCTCTGGATCACGTTCATTCCGAGAAACATTTCCGCCTTCCTGACCTCTCTCGGCAAGGTGCTGGAAATTCTCGAAGAACAGCCGGAAGTTGCGGATATCGGACTCCCGATCGACATCCAGATCGAAGGCGACATCCAGATCAAGAATGTGACCTTCGGTTACGATACGTACAATCCCGTTCTCGAAAATATCAATCTTGATATCAAGAAGGGCGAGATGATTGGTATTGTCGGTCATTCCGGTTCCGGTAAGACAACGCTGATCAACCTCCTGATGCGTCTGTATGACGTCACGGAGGGCGAAATCATCATCGACGATGTCAATATCAAGGATATTTCCCAGAACGCACTTCGTTCCCAGATCGGTGTCGTTCTCCAGGAAACGCACCTTTTCTCCGGCTCCATCGCGGACAACATCAAGTATGCAATGCCGCATGCGACTGATGAAGAAGTGATCGCAGCAGCCAAGCAGGCAAACGCACACGACTTTATTGTTAACCTGCCGGAAGGCTACAACACCTATGTCGGTGAAAAGGGTTACTCTCTCTCCGGCGGTGAACGGCAGCGTGTTGCTAGTGCCCGCGCACTGATCCACAACCCGAAGATCCTCATTCTCGACGAAGCAACTGCCGCACTCGATACCGAGACGGAAAAGCTGATTCAGGATGCAATCAACAAGCTGACGAAGGACAGAACCACATTCGCCATCGCGCACCGTCTGTCCACGCTCCGCAACGCTGACAAGCTGATGGTGCTTGACAAGGGTCACCTCGTCGAATACGGTACACATCAGGAGCTGCTCGATCTCAAGGGCTTCTACTGGCGTCTCGTTATGGCGCAGCGTCAGGACTCCGGCATGCTGGATAAGGCAAATAAAGTGATTGCCGCCAAAAAAGCTGAGAAATAAACAAAACGCCGCTCGACAAAACTGTTGGGCGGCTTTGCTTTTGCGGGAGAGATTGCACGGACGCTGACCCACTTTTGAAATCCCGTCATAAAATTTCGTCTAACCGTTGACCTTCGGCGGCTTTTGGTATATAATATATCTTGGTTACTTATGAAAATTTGATTGGATGACTGTATTATGGTGGAAATAACCGGGGTTCTGCCCCATTCCAGAGCTGCCCGCGCCGGGATTCAGACAGGGGATATTCTCCTTGAAGTCAACGGCAGAAGCATCAACGACGTTCTCGACTACCGTTTCAGACTGGCGGAAGAGACAGTTGTTCTGAAGCTGCACCGCGGTCCGGAGCTGCTCGAAGTGAAAATCAAGAAAGATACCTACGATGATATCGGGCTGGAATTCGGCACACCGCTGATGGACAAGAAGCACCGCTGTGAGAACGGCTGTATTTTCTGCTTCATCGACCAGAATCCCGCCGGAATGCGTGAGTCCATCTACTTCAAGGACGACGACAGCCGCCTCGCTTTCCTGCATGGAAACTATATTACCCTCACCAACCTCCACGATGCGGACATCGATCGGATCATTGAAATGCATATTTCCCCGGTCAACGTCTCCGTGCATACCACCAATCCGGAACTGCGCGTGAAGATGATGAAAAACAAGCGCTCCGGAGAAGTGCTCTCCTACCTCGGAAAGCTCGCGGATGCCGGCATCACCCTTCGCGGACAGATTGTGCTGTGCAGGGGCATTAACGACGGGGAGGAACTGGAGCGTTCCATGCAGGATCTTTCCGCGTATTATCCGAAGATGGACAGCGTGTCGGTTGTTCCCGCAGGACTGACCGGACACCGCAGCGGACTGTATCCCCTCGAACCGTTCACAGCCGAAGAATGCGCCGCTGTCATCCGGCAGGTCGAGGCTTTCAATGAAGCATTTGCAGAAGACCACGATGGTGCCCGGATGTTCTTTGCATCGGATGAATTTTATGTCAAAAGCGGTACTCCCCTCCCGGATGACGCTTTTTACGGGGAATATACGCAGATTGAAAACGGCGTCGGTCTGCTTACCTCGTTCGGACATGAGTTTGACTTCTTTTTCGATACAGTCGATGACGATGAACTGCCCGAAAAGCGGGAGATTTCCGTTGCAACCGGCGAAGCGGCATACGGCTTCATGCAGACGATGATTGGAAAGCTCACCGAACGCTGCCCGGCGCTGACGTGTCATCTGTATCCCGTCAAAAACGAGTTTTTCGGCGGTGAAGTGACAGTTACGGGACTTCTCACCGGACAGGATATCGCCGCACAGCTTGCCGGCAAACCGCTCGGCGAAACGCTTTACCTTTCCAGAACCACGCTCCGTGCAGAAGGGGACTTGTTCCTCTGCGGTATGTCTCCGGAGGAACTCGGAGAAAAACTCGGTGTTAAGATTGATTTCATTGAAAACGACGGGGCTGCGTTCTGCGAGAAAATACTCGGAATCGAATACTGAACCTGAAAAGATGATAAAGAGAAGGAGAAACTGATATGGCAAAACCGGTTGTTGCGATTGTCGGACGTCCGAACGTCGGCAAAAGCACACTTTTCAATAAACTGATCGGCGAACGCCGTGCAATCGTCGAAGACCAGCCCGGGATTACGCGCGACCGCATCTACGGCGAAACCGAATGGAGAGGGAAGACCCTTGTTGTGATCGACACAGGCGGGATTGAGCCGAAAACGGACGATCTCATCCTCAGAAAAATGCGCGAACAGGCACAGGTCGCTATTGATACGGCAGATGTGATTATCTTCATGTGCGATATCCGTACCGGACTTCTTGCCGATGACATGGATATTGCCATCATGCTCAAGAAGTCGAAGAAGCCCGTCGTTCCGGTCATCAACAAATCTGACAAAATCGGCGATGTTGACCCGCAGTTCTACGAATTCTACGAGCTTGGCTTTGATATTGACCCCATCGCGATTTCCTCCCTCCACGGCAGCGGAAGCGGGGATGTTCTGGACGCAGTCCTCGAGGCGCTTCCCGATTTTGAAGAAGAAGAGACGGATGACGATACGATTTCCGTCGCAGTCATCGGCAAGCCGAACGCGGGCAAGTCCTCCCTTGTCAACCGTGTGCTCGGAGACGACCGCTGCATCGTGTCCGATATTCCCGGCACGACCAGAGACGCGATTGACACCTATTTTGAAAACGACTTCGGCAAGTACAACTTCATCGATACCGCCGGCATCAGAAGACAGTCAAAGGTCGATGATAAAGTCGAAAAAATCAGCGTACTGCGCGCGAAAATGGCTGTCGAGCGTGCGGATGTGTGCCTGATTATGGTCGACGCGAACGAAGGCGTGACCGATCAGGATGAAAAGATCGCCGGTATCGCACATGAAGCGGGCAAGGCGTCGATCATCTGTATCAATAAGTGGGACTCCATCGACAAGGACAACGCCACTACGAACGAATTCACCAAAAAGGTCTACGATTCCCTGTCGTATATGACCTACGCACCGCTGATGTTTATTTCCGCGAAGACCGGTCAGCGTGTGGATAAGCTGTTTGAGCAGATCAACTACGTGCATAACCAGACCAATATGCGCGTGTCCACCGGTATGCTCAACGATGTGCTCGCCGATGCGGTTGCCAGAGTACAGCCGCCGTCCGACAAGGGCAGACGTCTCAAGATCTACTATATGACCCAGTCGAGTGTTGCGCCGCCGACATTTGTCCTGTTCTGCAACAATGCGGAACTGTTCCACTTCTCATATCAGCGCTATATTGAAAACTGTCTCCGCCAGACTTTCGGTTTCCGCGGCACACCGATCCGGCTCGTAATCCGTCAGAAGGGAGAAGATGAAAACTAATCATGCTGCATTACTTCCTTCGATATGAAATCGGTTTTACCGGACTGATCGGTTATTACTGCAAGGATATTCCGCTTGCTGCCAGTCTCGGGCTGATTTTTCTGTATGTTCTGATTCCCTATCTTCTCGGGAGCATCAACACGGCGATTATTGTATCAAAGTATATGTACCATGACGATATCCGCCGATACGGAAGCGGGAACGCGGGATTTACCAATGTGATGCGCACCTACGGAAAAAAGGCGGCATTTATCACTTTCGCGGGAGATATTTTCAAAACGGTCGCAGCGGTTCTCATCGGATGGTGCACGCTCGGTTATCTGACCGCATACATCGCAGGATTTGCCTGCTTCATTGGACATATTTTCCCGGTGTTCTATAAATTCCGCGGAGGAAAGGGAATACTCTGTATGACAGCGATTCTCTTCATGCTTGACTGGCGTATTTTCGCCGTTCTGTGTGTCATTTTTCTCTGCAGCGTTGCCTGCACGAAGTATATTTCTTTCGGTTCCGTCCTCTGCGCCATGCTGTTTCCGATTCTTCTGAACCGACTGAATAATACGGGACTTTCACTGATCGAGTTTATTGCCATGGCGATTGCAGTGATCGTCGTCGTCAAGCATCTCGGAAACCTCAAGCGGATTTTCTCCGGAACGGAAAGCAAATTCGAATTCAAGAAGAGCAAAAAATCCGCCGATGAGGAGAATGGATGAGGAGATATGATGGAAAACGATAAAATATCCGCTTTTTCCGCTCTTCTGCAGAAAAGTGTTCTGGCGGGAAGCTTGAAAAATGTTACATTCCACAGTCCTGTGCCCGGAGATGCGCTGAAAGCCAAGGGCGTACTGAAGAGAATGGGCGGCGAAACCGTTCTGCAGCTGGAAACCTCCCTGACCGAAGGCAGAGTCGCACAGGAAAATATCTCTCCGGAGGACATTCCGGCGGCGTGTCTGCGCTGCTTTGTTACATACAAAAAAGCCGATCTCATCGATGCGGGAGGGACAGCGTCGCTGATGATTTCCAAAAAAGGCGCGCAGACCCTTCTGAAAAAAGGAAAAATCGGGGAGGAAACTGCATCCGCTCCGGAGGCATCCCGCAATGACCGCGAAAAAAAGCGGCTCCTGACAGGCGGGGAACCATTTTTGCTCGCACTGGATGTGTCCGATAAAAACGGTCGGGTGCACGATAAGAAACAGTCGAAATTCCGCCAGATCTGCCGTTTTGCGGAGTATATCGTCGATGCGGAAAAGAAACTGCGGCAGGACGGGGAACTGTTTGTCTGCGACCTCTGCTGCGGGAAGAGTTATCTCAGCTTTGCGGCGTACCATGTCCTGACCGAGATCTGCGGCAGAAAGGTGAAGATGGTCTGTGTCGATCTGAAGCAGAGCGTGATGGATTTCTGCACGGAGATTGCCGCGTCCTGCTCCATGACGGGGATGCAGTTTCTCTGCATGAACATCGGCGATTATGTCCCGGAACGAAATCCCGATCTGGTTATTTCGCTCCATGCCTGCGACATTGCAACGGATATCGTTCTCGATTTCGCAGCCAAATACCGGGCGGACGCCATTCTGTCCACGCCGTGCTGTCATCATCAGATGTTCAATGAAATGGACTGTCCGACGCTGGATTTTATTGCAGAGCGGTCGATTCTCAAGCAGAAGCTGTGCACCGCCGCAACGGATGCGCTCCGCCTTCTGAAGCTGGAGGCGGCTGGATACAAAACCGACGCAACCGAACTGATTGACCCGGAAGATACGCCGAAGAATGTCATGCTCCGTGCGTTCCGGAAGAAAAACTGGAAAGAGGATTCCGCCGAAGCCGAAGAAAAAAGAGCACGGTACCGCGGAGCCTATCTCTTCCTTTACGGCAAAGAACCTGAGCAAATTTCAGTATAAATCTGTATGAGAGGTACTAGAAGATGGTAAACGAACTTCTTGAAAAAATCAGCTGTACAGCCATCAGCGCCGATGAACGTCTCGAAGCACTCACGGCACTGAAAGCAAAAATCGACGCCGGTGAAATCGAAACACCGGAACGCGGTATTTTTGTCAACAACCACATTCACACATCGTATTCTTTCTCTCCGTACACCCCCACTTCCGCTGTCTATTATGCGTGGAAGGCGGGACTGCGTACGGCTGGGATCATGGACCACGATTCCGTCGGCGGTGTGCGTGAATTCATCAGCGCAGGCGAAATCATGGGAATGCCCATTACCTGCGGATTTGAATGCCGTGTAAACGTAGACGGTACGCCTCTCGTCGGAAAGAAGATCAACAATCCCGACCAGAAATCATGTGTCTATCTTGCTATGCACGGGATTCCGCACCAGAACGTGGACAAAGCGGAAGCGGTTCTCGCAGAAGTACGTGCAAAGAGAAACATCCGCAACCGCAAAATGTGCGAAAAGATCACCGAACTCGTCCGTGATGCAGGCATTACGCTTGATTTCGACACCGATGTGTATCCGCTTTCCATGGCGCATGAAGGCGGCAGCGTGACCGAACGGCATATCTGCTACGGTCTGACCAAGAAAATCACATCCCGCTATCCCGACCGCGCAGAAGCCTGCGATTTCATCGACAAGATCTGCGGAACCGTTATGCCGCAGAAGACTCGTGAAAAGCTCATCAGCGCACCGGACAACTTCTACGAATTCGATATTCTCGGCGTTCTCAAGGGACATCTCGTTGAAAAGTTCTATGTGGATGCAGATGAAGAATGCATGAACATCCGCGAATTCACCGCTCTTGCCAAAAAACTCGGTGCAATTTCCGCATATGCATACCTCGGCGACGTCGGCGAATCGCCTACAGGGGACAAGAAGGCACAGAAGTTTGAAGACGATTACCTCGATCTGCTCTTCGATACGCTTGCTGACTGCTCTTTCTCCGCTGTCACCTATATGCCTTCCCGCAATACCAAGGAACAGCTCCGCCGTGTCATGAAGCTCTGCGACGAACGCGGACTTTTCCAGATTTCCGGTGAAGACATCAACTCTCCCCGTCAGTCGTTCATCTGCGAAGCACTTGCCGATCCCGCGTATGCGCACCTGAGAACGGCAACCTATGCACTTATCGGTCATGAAGCGGCTGCATCGGAAGACGCAAAGAATTCCATGTTCTCCGCAGAAACCAAAGCTGCACATCCGTCGCTCGAAGAACGTATTGCTCTCTACGCACAGCGCGGCGGCTATCAGGACTAATCACAGAATACATATATCAATGAAGGGTAGGACAAACATATGAAAACCGAAGTTCTTGTTGCATATTCAAACCGCTACGGTAAGAATCCCGGCTTCGTTCTCGCAGGCGGCGGCAATACCTCTGCGAAGAATGCGGATACGCTCTGGGTCAAGGGAAGCGGCACATCTCTTGCGACAATCACGGAAGAAGGATTCGTAAAGATGGACCGCGCAAAGCTCGCAGCCATCTGGAAGAATACCTATTCCGCTGATCAGGACGAACGCGAAGCGGCTGTTCTCGCGGACATGATGGGTGCAAAGCTCCCCGGAGAAGAAGCAAAGCGTCCGTCCGTGGAAACGCTTTTGCACGATCTGTTCCCGCAGACCTATGTGCTCCATGTACATCCCTCCGCTGTCAACGCACTGACCTGCTCCGCTGAAGGCGAAAAGACCATGAAGGCTATGTTCCCGAATGCAGTATGGGTCAGCGAATGCGAACCGGGCTACATTCTTGCGGCAAACTGCAGAGAAAAGCTCGCAGCATACAAGGCGGAAAACGGTCGTGACGCGGATGTTGTGTTCCTGCAGAATCACGGTATTTTCTTCGCGGCAAATGATGAAGAAACGCTCGATACGATTGTTTCCGATATCATGACAAAGATTGAAGCGAAGTTCACCGTTCGTCCCGATTTCACCCCCTGCGAAAGCGACCGCGAAACTGCCGCGAAAATCGCTCCCGCAATCCGTATGGCATACAGCGCTGAAGGCATGGCTTCCGTTATTTACACGGTATCGCCGACCATTCTCGAGTTCGCAGCATCGAAGGAATCGTTTGAAGCACTCCGCGATCCGCTCTCTCCCGACCATATCGTATACTGCAAGGCAGAACCGCTCTTTATTGAAGATTTCGCTCCCGAAGCTGTCAAGGCAGCTATGGACGAACTGACCGCACGCCGCGGCTTCAAGCCGAAGGTTGTTTTCGCCAAGGGCATCGGTATGTTCACTGTCGGTGCGTCCTATAAGGAAGCGAAGACCGCAGCGGAAGTTTTCAAGGATGCTATGACCATCACCGTTCTCGCACAGGCATACGGCGGTGTCCGTCACATGGCTCCGAAGATGATCGACTTCATCGTGAAATGGGAAGTTGAAAACTACCGTGCGAAGGTAAGTCTTGCAGGCGGAGCAGCAAAGAAGCTCGCAGGCAAGATTGCAATCGTTACCGGCAGTGCACAGGGCTTCGGTGAAGGCATTGCACGCTATCTGGCAGGTGAAGGCGCAGCTGTTGTTGTTGCGGATATGAACATCGCCGGTGCGGAAAAGACCGCTGCTTCGATTGCGGAAGACTGCGGCGTTCCGACCATTGCGGTTGCGGCAAATGTTTCCGATGAAGACAGCGTCAAACACATGATCGAAGAAACCGCGCTCGCTTTCGGCGGTCTCGATGTGTTCGTCAACAACGCAGGTATTGTCCGTGCAGGCTCTCTCGAAGAAATGACCAAGGCAAACTTCGAGCTTGTTGCGGCTGTCAACTACACGGCATACTTCCTCTGTGCGAAGTACGCGTCCGCAGTCATGAAGATCCAGCGTGAAACCGCGCCCGAATACATGGCTGACATCATTGAAATCAACTCCAAGTCCGGTCTGTCCGGCTCGAACAAGAACTTCGCATATGCGGGAAGCAAGTTCGGCGGTATCGGTCTGACCCAGTCGTTTGCGATGGAACTCGCGCCGTACGGCATCAAGGTCAACGCGGTCTGCCCGGGCAACTTCCTCGACGGTCCGCTGTGGTCCGACCCGGAAAAGGGGCTGTTTGTTCAGTACCTCAACGCCGGCAAGGTTCCCGGAGCAAAGACGGTCGAAGACGTCCGCCGCTTCTACGAATCCAAAGTTCCGCTCAACCGCGGCTGCAGAATCGAAGACGTTGCGAAGGCAGTTCTCTACATCATTGACCAGAAATACGAAACCGGTCAGGCTGTTCCCGTAACCGGCGGTCAGGAAATGCTCAAGTAATCATTGATAAAAAACAGCGGTTCGTTCTGCACAGGAGCGGGCCGCTGTTGTCTTTTGGTATGAAAACAGCACGTAAATCTTGTACTGTCTGCGAATTGACAAAAACGACAGTTTCATGTATAATAATAAGTCAGAAGTACTGGTTTTCAAAAGGAGTTATCTATGCGCGGAAGAAGAAAAACTGTAAAAATATCCGAAGCGGAATGGAATATCATGAAAGTGCTGTGGGATGGCTGTGAGCAGAACGAACGCGGCATGACGCTCGGAGAAATTGTCCAGAATCTCGCGGATACGACGGGCTGGAGCAATACAACCATCCGCACGCTGATCATCCGGCTTTCGGAAAAAGGAGCGGTTGAGATCGACAAGACGACCGGTGTGTACAAATATACGCCGAAAACATCCAAATCCGACTGCGTCAAGTGCGAAGTGGATTCTTTTGTCGAACGTGTTTTTGACAATTCCGCTTACAACCTGATGGCATCCCTTGTCAGAAGCGGCAAGCTCACCGATAAGGAAAAAAAGGATATTATTGAGATTCTGAACGATCTCGAAGAAAACTGAACAACAATTGGGAGGATTTATGCCGGAGTTTTTTGTCCTGCTTCTGATGCAGGTCACCATATTCTCATCGGTAACGGCACTCATCCTGATTGCAGTGAAACAGATTTTTAAATGCCGCATTCATCCGTTCATCGGCGCGGTGCTCTGGGTGATTCTTCTTGCCAGACTGCTTTGTCCGATCTATCCGGAAAGCAAGATTTCGATCTATAATTTCATACCCGTCGGGCGGAATATCATGTTTTCGCTTACCAATGATATCGGGGACGAACTGGACGAGAAAAAGGAAGAACTTCTGACGGAAAACAATCCCTATGTGGTCAAGCGTGATACCGATCTTGTACAAGATCTCGAAGAAATACCGCAAAAGAACAGAAGGGACGCCCTGACGGTAGGTGAATATTTTACCGATTTCGTCAGCGAGTCGAACTCCACTGCCGATAAACGCACCCGAGCGGATCAGATCAATCTTGCCATTCTGGTGCTCTATCTCTCCGGAATTGCAGCGGCACTGACCGGATCGCTTCTGGTTTACATCCGGGCGAAAAAGCGCGCACTGCGGACATCAGAACCGTGTGAGAACCGGGCGATGCTTGCACTGTACGAAGAAACCGCGGAACAGCTC
>JAFQLN010000195.1 GCA_017414585.1 Clostridia bacterium
TCCGGTGGTGTTCCAGATTCGGCACGGAAGAGATCACCGTTTTAGGATATCCCGGTACCGGCTCGTATGCTTCCTGCGCTATGGCATTTGTCATCACCGCCTTTGCCGACAAACCCGATCTCGTCTGGGAACTGCTTCGCTCCCTGATTCCGCCGTATGACAGGTCTTTCTACAACAATGTCTATCCCGGCATCCCCGCCCTGCGCTCCATTTATCTGCAGCAGACAGAGGAACTTGCGGATTACTACCAGGTTTATCCTCTCGCCGGCGGATACACCACGGAAAAATACGATCCCGAACATCCGCTCACGGCTGAAATGCTTGACGAACCCGCATTTTTCACCCGGTGGGATGAAGAGAAAGTCGAAACCGTCTTTGATTTTCTCGACCACGGCGTTACTGTCTCCGTCATGGATACGCTCCCGGAAGATATCGCCGCCATCGTACACGAGGAAATCTCCGCGTATCTCGCCGGACTGGGGACAGCGGAGGACTGCGGCGAAAAAATCCGGTCCCGCGTCGAAATCTGGTATGCCGAACATAATTGAAAGGAAAATCTATGAAAATCAGCAGAATCATCGCTATATTTCTTACCGCTGTCCTGCTTTGTGCCTGTACTCCCGCCGATTCGGTGCAGTCGGACACGGACACAGCCGAAGCGGATATTCTGACCGGCATCTTCACAGCCTCCGTTATCCCCCATCCGCAGGAATACGAAATCCATCCGCAGATTCCGCCTGTGTGGGATGAAGAAACCGGTACGGTCACATGGGTCGGCGTCATCACCGCGCGATTCCCCACACCGGACGGTTTCGAGAACACAAGCGAATATTTTCTTCTCACCTCGGATAAAAACGGCACGCTTCTGCAGACCGCTCCGATCACTGTCCCGCTTGACGGAAAGCAGTTTATCGAAGGCGGGTGCATCCGGAACGGCACTCTCACAGCGGGCATTCTCGTGCAGGACGGGGAAAGACATACCCGCCGCATTCTGCGCTTTGACCCGGCTGACGGGACTTCGGCGCTTTCCGATCCCATCGACCATCTCTTCACCGGGTCGCCCTATATCAACAAACTTCTCGTTTCGGAAGACAGAATCTGCCTTCATACCGACACGGAACTGCTTCTCTTGGACGAAAACAGCGGACTGCTCGCAAGAATCAGCTTTGTCTTCCCACCGGATGCGCTGTGTCTCTCCCCGGACGGCGTTTTTCATGTGCTTCTTGACAACGGACGGGGGCAGATGCTCTATCCTGTCGATCCCGAAAGAAAATCCCTCGGAACGGGTGTGAGTTTATCCGACAGCTATGTACGGAACGTACTTTTCTCCCCCGACGGCACGCTGTATTACACCGATGCATCCGGACTTTTCGCGTATGCCCCGGACAAAAGCTCCGAGATCATGAATTTCGAGCATTCCGGCACGGAACTCTTTCACCTGACAGTTCACGCCACTCTCGGCAGCACATGCTTTTTCGCCGTGGAAACCGGTTATACAAATCCATCTCCGCAGTTTGCCGTATTCACAAAAGCGGAGGATCTGCACCTGTCGTCCGTGTGCACCCTGTCGCTGGCAGCCGCTTCGCTGAACTACGAACTGACCGATCTGGTAAACGAATTCAACCGCTCGCATCCCGGCATCCGCGTACAGATCACGGATTATTCCGCATACAACACGGCGGACAATCCCGCAGGCGGCAAGGAAAAACTGCTGTTTGATCTGTCCGTCGGCAATGTTCGTCCGGATATTGTATATGCCCACTGGGATGCCGATGTCATGCGCTATCTGCTCCGCGACGGGCTGTATCTCGATCTGTACACCTTCCTTGACAAAGATCCGGATTATGCAAGAGAGGATTTTCTCGGCGCATATCTGCGAACCTATACCATAAACGGAAATCTCTGGGGCATGACGCCGTATCTGCACGCCACAACACTGGTCGGAACGAAGAATTCGCTCAGCGGCAGAACTTCGTGGACAGCACAGGAAATGCTCTCGTTCGCGCGCTCCCTGCCCGATGCGGTTTCCTTCACC
Organism: Clostridia bacterium; assembly: GCA_017414585.1. The sequence goes on from JAFQLN010000195.1 coordinate 2,036, forward strand.
GATCATATGTCGCTTCATGACCTCGAATACATGATTCTCGGTGACAGCGGCTACGGAACCTTCATCGAAAACGGCACATTTGCATCCGCGGCTTACGAAAACTGGCTGACACTGATCGAACATCTTCCCGCTTACCGTCCCGACGAACCGACTTCCGCGGATGAAATCGAAGCGATGCGGTACGGGGAATTCCTCGCCCGAAAAAACGGACAAACCGTCGTTACGCCGTATAATCTGTCTTCTGCGGAAGCATGGCACGGCATCCGCGCGCTGTTTGACACGGACGAAACCGTTCTGATCGGCTATCCAACCCAAAGCGGCGGATATGCATCCGTCTCTGCCGGGCCTTCCTTTCTTATTACATCTTTCACAGAGATGCCGGACATGGCATGGGAACTGGTCAAAACCTGCTGTCTTCCGCCCAAAGGAACGAACCGCACATTCACGGCAGGACTGCCGCTTCTGAAATCCGATCTCATCGCCGAAACCGGCAAACTGACCGGAAAAACGGTCATCTCCTACTATACCGGCGGATGCACAACCCGCGAACACAATCCGTATGACCCGTTTACCGAAGAGGATCTGAAAAAACCGGGGGTCTTCGCGCTTTTCACCGAGGAGGATGCGTCCGCGCTGCTCAATTATCTCGACAATCACGCCGGAATCCCCCTCGCCGACCGGCTTCCCGAAGAAATCGACGCCGTTTTCCGTGAAGAAATCTCCTCATTCCGAAATGGAATTTATACAGCGGAGGAATGCGTACAGCGGACACAGTCGCGGATCGCGCTCTGGCTGGCGGAGCAAAAATAATTTTCCGTTCGGATGCAACGAATCGCCGCAAAAAGCAGTTATATCATAACAGAACAACAACATACCCAAGGAGGTACTTTATGAAAAAATATCGTCTGACTGCCCTTCTGCTCGCTCTGTGCGCCGTTCTTCTGCCCTCATGCACACGCAGTACGGTCAAGGATAAAGCCGACGGAAACGGTGAACAGATCGCCGCATCCGCAGAAAAAGAGAAACCGCAGCTGCTTACGCACATTTTCCGCAGCTCTGCCATTGCACTCCCGGAGGGATACCGGCTGAATGAATCGGTGCCGCCGCAGTTTAACAAAGACGAAAACAGCATCACCTGCCTCTGTTCCGTAACCGCGGAAATGCCCGATCCCGCCGACCCGGAACGTGTGCAGTATGTCCGCGAAAACCACATTCTTACCGTTTCCGCAGACGGTACGGTCATCCGCGATCTGCTCTTTCAGCCGGATGCCCTCGAAAACGAAAATGCCGGTATGCAGGGCGGCGTGTTCACGGACGACAGCTTCCTCTGTCTTGCCTGTGCATATGACCCCGACAGGGATGTAGAAACCTACTATCTGGTAAAATACAGCTTTTCCGACGGAAGCACGGTTGTCTCCGACAGTCTGCAGCCGCTCTTTGCCGAAACGGACAACGCACGTCCGTGGTTCTCCATCAACGCTGTCGCAGCGGACAAGGACGGATGTATCTACCTCAATTCCGAAAGTGAAATTCTTGTGCTCGACGCGAATTTTGTGAAAAGTTTTTCCGTCTTCGCAGAAAGCTGGATCAACGGACTGACCGCCTCCCCCGACGGAACGGTTTACGCCTCCGGACGCTTTGACGGCGAAACGGGGCTGTGCCCGATTGACAAAAGCACGAAATCCTTCGGACAGAAGCTGGAGGGTATCAATTCCCTCGACGCTTTTTACTTCGGCGGCGGTTATGACATCTACTTCACCGATGATGCGGGACTTTACGGACTGAACTTTGCGGCAGAAGGCGAAGAAAGCACGCCCGAAACGGTCATGAACTACCAGAACTCCGATGTCAGCGAACTGGATATCCTGTGCGTGATCGACGAGACAACCCTGCTTGCCGCCGAACGCGATCCGGAAACTTTCGACACCATCTTCTCTCTGTACAAAAAAGCGGATGACGTCGATCTGTCCTCCGTAAAGGTCATCGAGCTGGCGGCAAACGGACTCGGCTACACACTTCCCGCACAGATTGTTGCCTTCAATAAAGCCAACCCCGACTGCCGCATTGTCGTCACGGACTACAGCACCCTTGCGGATTATCAGGAAGCGAATCAAAAGCTCTCGCTTGACGTTATAAACGGCACGATCAGACCCGATCTTATCATTGCATCCCCCGATTCCGACCTGCCCGCCCTCATCCGGCAGAACGTTCTTTACACCGATCTCTACCCCTATATCGACCGTGATGCAGACTGTTCGCGGGAGGATATTTTCGGAGCTGTACGGCGGATGTACGACGATAACGGCAAACTTTATGCGCTGACCAACGAATTCAGCGTGCGCACACTGCTTGCTCCCGACAGCATCCTCGGCGGCCGCACATCCTGGACCTTCTCCGAGCTGCTTACATTTGCTGAAAGCCTGCCCGCAGACACGGAGCTTCTGATAGATATGACCCAGCAGACTGCGGCGGGAATCCTCTTCGGCGCGGGCGGATACGGTGCGTTCATCGACATGAAAACCGGAGAAGCGCATTTTGACTCGGAGGACTTCATCCGTTATCTCGAATTTCTCGCCTCCCTCCCCGCCGATATCGACTATGACGCTCTGCCCGATGACTACCGCGAAACCCGTTATGAACGCCGCCTGAACGGAAAGGCAGCGCTGGAAACAAAGGATATCCGCGAGGTCTACGACTGGCTGCAGATGCAGGTGCTCTTCGGAACAGAGGATTACACGCTCATCGGCTATCCGGTCAGTGCGGAAGGATTCGGCTCCTTTGCCCAGCCGGGTGACACCTATATCATCACCTCGTACGCGGATTACCCGGCTGAAGCGTGGGAATTCGTGAAAAGCATCGCCATGCCGGCATACGATGAAAACCGCGGAAGATTCATGGGCGTGTATTCGTTCCCGATTCTCAAATCCCTCTACGATAAGGTAACGGAGGAATGCTTCAGCTATCAGTACCGCTTCCGTCTGGACGGCACGGGCGGCGGTTCGAGCACCTACAATCCGGAAAGACCCCGTACGCAGGCGGATTACGATTATCCCGTTGTTTTCGACTTCTTCACGGCAGAGGATCAGGCGGCGCTGCGCGACTATCTCGACAACAAAGTCGGCGCGGACAGCTCTGCCCTCATCTCCGACGAAATCACTGCGATTGTGAACGAAGAAATTTCTTCCTTCCTCGCGGGAATGCGGAATGCGCAAGCTGCGGCGGATATGATTCAGTCGCGGGTATCGCTCTGGCTGGCGGAGCATGAATGACAGCTTCATATCATAACAAAAATTTCCCGGGCAGCCCTTTTGAGCCGACCCGGGAATTTTTAATATGCCGGAAATTTCACCGTCCGCGCAATGCCGTTCAGTGACAGCCGCAGCCGCCGCTGGAACCGAGATATCCGCCGCAGCCGTTATTATTGCAGCCGTTGTCACAGCCGCAGCCGTCAAAGCGGTTGTTGATGAGCAGGTAAGCGATGATCACAGCGATGATGATGACGCCCCAGCTTCCGTTATTGTTACAGCACATGGTATTGCCTCCTTTCCGTTGATCTGTTCTATCTTATGCCGCCGTGCGACAGGTTGTGACAGACCTCTTGACAAACGGAACGTGCTGATTTACAATAAAAAGAAAAACGGACGCATTCCGCGGGTATAAAATGCTGTACAGCGGGAAACTCTAGGTTTAAATCTTTTTTCAAAGGAGGCAGACATGGAGAAAAACCCGAACAAACCGCGGATGTGGCTGGATGACGAACGGATTGCCGCAGATACGTTTTTCAAATCCCCCGGAGATACCCGTCTTTCCGACGCTCCCATGAACGCGATCGCCGGAATGCCGCTTGCGGATCTGACGCCGGCGGAACAGGCAGGTGTGCTCTGCACCGACGCGGATGTACGTGAAGAACTGCTCCGCTCCCTCAAGGGTGGAGCACCGCGCAAACCGCAGCAGAACAGCATCTGACCGTTTCTCTGTCAATGACAGTCATCCGGCAGATCGGAGAAGCATGAACATCGAAACCGAACGCAAATTTCTCATTGAACGTCCCACGGAAAATCTTCTCCGCGCACAGCCGGGTATCCGGATTCTCGATATGGTGCAGACCTATCTCATGCCGGACGGAAATACGGAACGCCGTGTGCGCAGAATCACGGAAAACGGTGCGGACTCCTGTATCTATACGGAAAAACGTCCTGTAGACGGATCAAAAATCAGCCGCTATGAAGACGAGCGCACGGTTTCCGAAGAAGAATACCGACGTCTGACAGCGGACTGTATTTCCGAGCTGACAAAAACCCGCTTCTCCTTCCCTTACGGCGGACACACCGTTGAAATCGACATCTACCCGTATGACATCGGCGGCGACGCGCTGGAAGGCAAAGCAGTTCTTGAAGTGGAGCTATCCTCGCCGGACGAAGCGTTTGATCTGCCCCGGTTCATTACCGTACTGCGGGAACTGACCGGCACGCGGGAATTTTCAAACAAGGCACTCGCCAAACCGAAACGCGCTGAATAATCACGCTGTCCAAAAACAGCAGACTGCCGCACAGGTCACCGGAATCATCCGTTCCCATGCGGCAGTTTTCTTTTATCCCTTGCCAATACCTGCCCGTCAGATTTCCACGCTGTCGCCGCAGGCAAGATACGACAGTCGGCTCATGCGCTTTTCCATATAACGAAACTGTTCTTCCCCCGTACAGTGACAGGTATAATACTGCGTCGGGTATGACTCCAGAATGCGGGCGGCTTCATCCAGTTCCTGACCGGGCGCGATTTTGGAATAATGAAATCCGCCGACAAGCACATCGGGCTCGAAATAATCGACAATATCCAGAATTCCCCGGTGACTGCATCCGCTCAGAAGCACACGTTTTCCGTTTTCCTCGATCAGCAGATACTGCTCGTGCCGGAAATCGTCGGGAACAAAAACGCCGTTTTCACAGACGGTCAGACCGAAGCTGCCTTTATCGTGCCGGCGCGGCATGGTTTCACCGGAGAAAAGCGTCAGTCCCTCTCCGATTTTCATGCCGTCAGCCGCAAGTACAAGCCGGGGATGGTGCTGCAGACTGCGGTCCAGTCCGATATATTTCTGCGTTCCGTTGTAATGCGGTTCAAACGCATAGGGGGACAGGTACACGGGCGCTGTCCGGTTCATTTCAAGAAAGCGGGACAGTCCGCCGCCGTGGTCGTAATGTCCGTGGGAAAGAACGGCAAGATCGGCTTTTTCGGGTGCGCACCCCAGAATCCGTGCGTTTTCGGCAAACAGTTCCGTCTGTCCCATATCAAAAAGAAGGGTACAGGACGCCGTTTCGACAAACAGGCTCAGTCCGTGTTCGGTCTGCACATCCGCGCGCCCTGCTGTATTTTCAAGAAGCACTGTCAGAAGCATGGTTCAACCTCCCCGATGTTTTTTGAGACAGGTTTGCCTTTATTATACACCTTTCCGTCAAAAAACGCAAGAACTCGCTGTCCGCTGTTCTGCCGCAGATTTCCGGCTGTGTGAGGTTCTCCGATACGCTGTAAACAACAAAAAACCAGTGACCTCTTACGAAAATCACCGGTTTCATGGTACACCACGCAGGACTTAATCTGCCTGCCGAAAACAAAAAAACGAAGCCACCTGAGGGTGTGTTCCAATAAGACAGTATAATAAGTTTTGGGTAAACGGCATGATTCGTCATGCCGTTTTTCCCTTTTGAATGTCATAGAGTAAATTGGCGGGAAGAATACCGATGTAGTTATAACTGATTTCTACATCCTGCA
>JAFQLN010000196.1 GCA_017414585.1 Clostridia bacterium
AGCACTGGATGTCTTTGAAGACACCAATGCAGCCGAAGCAGATGCGGCACGGGAAAAAATCCACGCAATCATGGAAAAACTCCCCCTTGCCGGACTTGACAAAACTGCGTTCGGCGGCGGCAAAACCGAAGCTCTGTTTGACAGACCCGAATGGGCATCGCTCTCCGAAGCGTGCATTGCCTGCGGTACCTGTACCTTTGTCTGCCCGACCTGCCAGTGCTACGATATCAAGGACTACGATACAGGTCACGGCGTCAAGCGATTCCGCTGTTGGGATTCCTGTATGTACTCCGACTTCACGAAAATGGCGCACGGCAACCCGAGACTCACACAGAAGGAACGCTTCCGTCAGCGTTTCATGCATAAGCTGGTTTACTTCCCGGAAAACAACGACGGTGAATTCGGATGTGTCGGATGCGGCAGATGCCTTGTGTCCTGTCCCATTTCGATGAATATTGTTAAAGTAATGAAGAAACTGTCGGAAGGAGAAGAAAATGCATAATGAGACTTTAATTCCGTATCTCGGCGTTGTAACCGATATCCGTATCGACACGCCTGATGTCAAAACCTTCCGCGTGCTCACTCCTGACGGAAAGAAGCCGTTTGAGCATATGCCCGGACAGTGCGCAATGCTCTCTATTCCCGGTGTCGGTGAAGCGATGTTTTCCATCACTTCTTCACCCACCAACACGGAATACATGGAATTCTCCATCAAGAAGTGCGGATGCCTGACCGACTGGCTGCACGCTATGGAAGTCGGTCAGCAGGTTTGTATCCGCGGTCCTTACGGAAAGAATTTCCCCGTGGAGGACGAGCTGAAAGGGAAGGATCTCCTCTTCATCGCCGGCGGCATCGGACTTGCCCCCCTGCGTTCTGTTATCAATTATGTCCGTGACAGACGTGAAAACTACGGTTCCGTGCAGATTGTCTACGGCGCAAGATCGAAGGATGATTTGGTTGATTATAAAGAAATCATCGACGAATGGATGGCAGACGAAGGGATCGAAGTGAATCTCACCATTGACCGTGAACAGGAGGGCTGGGACGGACACGTTGGATTTATTCCGAATTTTGTGACCGAACTGAATCCAGACCTTGGTAAGACGGTTCTGATGTGCGGACCTCCTGTTATGATCAAGTTTACACTTCAGAACCTGATGTCTCTCGGATTTGCGAAGACGCAGATATATACCACGATGGAGCTGAAAATGAAATGCGGTGTCGGTAAATGCGGACGCTGCAATATCGGCTCCAAGTATGTCTGCAAGGACGGACCCGTCTTCCGCTTTGATGAACTCGATGAACTTCCGGATGAGTATTGATAACATAATTGAATGGGAGAATAGACATGGAAAACATGGTAAATATATTCTTGTATGGTAAGAAGTACGAAGTGCCCGCAAACCTTACCATCATGGGAGCAATGGAGTACGCCGGTTATCAGCTTGTACGCGGATGCGGATGCCGGAACGGATTCTGCGGTGCCTGCGCGACCATCTACCGGATCGCAGGTGACCGTGAACTGAAAGTCTGCCTTGCCTGCCAGACAAAGGTTGAGGACAATATGTATATTGCAACGCTGCCTTTCTTCCCGCTTGTGAAGCAGGTATACGATGTTGAAAAAGTATCCGCGAGCGAAGCGGTTATGATGCAGCTTTACCCCGAAATTTATGCTTGCGTCGGATGCAATGCCTGCACCAAATCCTGTACACAGGGGCTGAACGTCATGCAGTATATTGCATATGCACAGCGCGGCGATTTTGAAAAGTGTGCGGAAGAATC
>JAFQLN010000197.1 GCA_017414585.1 Clostridia bacterium
CTCATGCCGAACCCGAAGGCTGGTACTGTTACCATGGATGTTGCCAAGGCTGTAGAAGAAGCTAAGGCCGGTAAGATCGAATACCGTCTTGACAAGACCAACATCATCCACTGCCCCATCGGCAAGGCTTCCTTCGGTATCGAAAAGCTTTCCGAAAACTTCAACACCCTCGTTGGCGCTGTTATCAAGGCTCGTCCTGCAGCTGCTAAGGGTCAGTACATCAAGAGCTGCGTAGTTGCATCCACGATGGGCCCTGGCATCAAGGTTAACACCGCTAAGCTTGGTTAATCAAAAAGTCAACACAGAAAAAGCGATTCTGCACAAACGCGGAACCGCTTTTTTGTTTACTTATTCCCTGTAAAGCAAATGCCCGTGCTTCTTTTCACACAAGCATGGGCATTTTATGCAGCGGCGATTATACGCCGTAGAATTCCTTCAGAGCGGCAATATCATCATCGGTCAGCACACGATCCACGATCACCATCTCGTCAAGCAGTGCGGAAAGATGGTGCTTATATTCTCCCGTACCGTCCTGTCCGATGCACAGAGGCAGTTCGGTGTCAAAAGATTCGCCGCGGAACTCTTCTTTGAGCGGACGGAAAACCATCGGCTCGAAGTCAACGGAAAAACCTACAGCATTGGCTTCTCTGTCGACGGAACCGACCACATACACCCAGCCATCATTATAATCGAGCGGAAGCATAGCAGCAATGTCGCTTCTTTCCTGCCCGTTGCCGTAATTGAAGAACACAGTCGGTCCTCTTACGCCGAAGATGAAGCCGCTGTTTTTGCCGGTAACCCAATTTTTGTTGGAAAGAATCGACGGATCGCCTGCAACACCGCCGGTCTTGAGCCAGAGCGCAATGGAAAAGCTGTTCTTACCGGGCTTGAAGGACTCTGCGGTCAGACAGCCGTCGTCAAAACGCATACTCTTTCCGAAATACCCATCCAGATAGTAGAACTTGCCTGCTGCTTCTGCGGGCATCTTGCCGGTCTTCTCGGCATTGTCATCGTCAAAGGGGAAATAGGCTTTCACGCAGTCCTCGCCGAGAACAGAAACAACAGTCGGTTCCGGCGTGGGTGTGCTTTCGTGCGTTCTGTGTGCACAGGTATATGCAACCTGATATACAGGGCGTTCGCCGGCAGTTACGCCTTCAAATACGCCGCTCGGCACCATGGAAGTCCAGCTTTCCGGCTGTTCATATCCGAGTGCATACAGAACGACAGAGGCACTGTCACGAATCTGCATATCCGCAGCCGCCCCGCCCTTCTGCACCGTCCTGCCGCTGAGTGCGTACATAACGAGCATTTCGGCATCGGTTTCCCCGCCGTGCGAACAGCGGAATCCGCCGTGGTCAGCCGTTACGATAAACAGAGTATCTTCGATAAAGCCGCGCTTTTCGTATGCTTCCCATATCCGTCCGATGTATCCGTCGGTAATCGTGATCTGATCGAGATGCGCCTTGGTGCCGTAATCGTTTCTGTGTCCTGCGCCATCCACTTCATCAAACTGGACGAAGAGGAATTTCGGATCGTGTTCTTCGAGATACGCGCAGATTCTATCCGTCAGTTCCGCATCGCGCGCGGTATCCTTGTAAACACCCAGATCATTTTCAATAATACCAAAATTGATAGGATTCCAGTTGCAGAACGATGCCAGTTCGCAGTCCGGATCGTTTTCACGGATCACGCGGAATGCACTCGGGAACAGCGATTTCGTATCGTAGGGAATCGAAGAACAAATCCCGTTGGTCAGTCTGTGCATATCGGGGGTAACGCCGTGAAGCATGGAGCCCCAGCACTCCGCACTGATGGACGGTTTGGATGTATAGACATCATAAGCAACAGAACCGTCCCTGAAAATTCTGTCCAGATTCGGTGTATCCGCATTGCGGAAAAAATTGCCTGCACCGTCCACACCGATGAGTGCGACACGTTTATAAGCTGCCATAATAATCCTCCCGGAAATATTCAAGTATGTTTAAAATCTATATACTGTTATTGTACACCATGGCTCGCCCAAAGTCAAGCAAAAAAATGGTTCCTCCGGGTGAAGAAAAACCATTTTTCAGAGCTGTTATTCAATCCAGACAACTGTACAGGACATTTCTGAGTCTGGGAGAAATGATATGTTCCTGATTATTGAGCATATGCTGTGTATACACGAGCGCCAGCCGGTTGTCCGGATCGAGGAGGACATATGTGCCTGCCGCACCGCCCCAGCCAAATTCACCGATCGGACTGAGCCCGCCGCATTTTTCCGGTGAAAGCATGGTGCGTACGCCGTAACCGTAGCCATAGCCACTGAGCTGACTCCAGTTAAAGTCCTTCATCTGCTGCTCACCGAGCGTGTTCGTTCTCCAGAGTCGGATTGCCGCCGGAGAAAGATACCGGTAGCCGTTGGCAGCTGTGCCGAAGTTCGCTATGGTATCGGCAAACTTCATGTAATCCGAGCAGCTTGTAACGATGCCTGCGCCGCCGGAATCGTATTCGTCCCCGAGAATATGTCCGCAGGTGTTGTTCGTCGGCATATATTTGCCAAGCCCGTCATGGTAGTTATACTGTACCGCAAGCCGTTTCATCTTTTCCGCGGACGGCAGATTATAGCATGTATCCTCCATTCCGAGCGGATCAAACAGCACTTCGCGCGCATAGTCCTTCAGCCGCTTGCCGGCGATCACTTCAATGAATGCGCCGAGGACGTCGTGGCAGAGACTGTACTGCCAGTGTTCGCCCGGCTCAAAGCAGAGCGGATTTTTCGCAATGGCACGGGCTATCTCTCGCGTAGGACAATGTCCGTTTGTCGCTTTCTTCACTTCTTCGATATGCGGAGAGCTGATATTATAGTCAAAGCCAGCCGTCATGTTGAACAGCTGTCCGACGAGAATCGGCTTTTTCGCATCCGTGATTTCTTCCTTCCCGTCCACTGTGCGGCGTATTTTCATATCCTTGAATTCGGGCATATAGTCCGCAAGCGGATCGGTCATGATGAACTTTCCTTCCTCCAAGAGACGCAATCCGAGGGAGGTTGTGATCACTTTGGATGCCGACCAGAAGAAGTACAGTTCGTCCCCGCGCATCAGACGGTAGTTTTCTTTGTCTGCATATCCTGCCTGATAGCGGTAAATCTCCTTGTGGTCTTTGAACACGGAGCAGTCGTTGCCCGGAATCCGCCAGTTCACCAGATAATCCTGATACGCACGCAGTTTATCGAAATTCATACCGGTTCTCCTATTGATCAGTCAATGTAGTATATTTCCATATCCCAGTGGTAGCCAATGTAAGCAAAATCCGCAAGCTGGGGATTGTCGTCTGCGATCCAGATGTCGATTTCCCATTCCTTGATCATGGAACCGATATCGGACGCAATGCGCACGCCGAAGTCGTACTTGTCATTTTTGACGTACAGCTTGGTTCCGAGAGGAATATAGTTCATATCGACAGCAATAACGTTTTCATCCGCCATGGTACCGAGGTAGGTCAGACCTTCAAGATTGTAGTATGTAGCCGGCACCACCCGTCTGTGCGAGTAGGTATATGTATTGCCGTCCGCACCGGTGAACGATCCGCCTACGCCGAGTTCATACCGCTCCTTCACAGGCCACTTGGTCGTTTCCTCGGATGCGAGGGTACGGCTGACTTCCACACCGTTGATATATTCAACCGTATATGTGCGCGTAATCACACCTTCCGCCCCCGCCTGAAGGTAATTGGTTGTTCCGCGCGGAATCGTGTCGATTTCGATGACTTCCGTTTCGTAGGGGATGGTATCCGCAATGCTTTCCGTTGTCCAGATCCGCTTGTCGATGGCGATCGTGGAGTCCGCCGCAATCACGGTATCGAGGCTGACGGAGGGAACATCCGCGTCGGTCAGTCTGCATCCTGCCTGCGCAAGAAGATCGGCAAGCGTGATCGCTTCGGTGACGACGGTTATATCCTCTCTGTCATAAAAATCCAGCGTAACCGTATAGCGGACGGGAACCGGCTCCGTTTCGGGTTCCGTTTCCGTTTCGATCTCTTCCGTCTCTGCATCCGATTCGGCAGGTTTGTCCGTCTCGTCGGGAACGGGCGCGGTTTCTTCCCCGGTCGGATCAACAGGTTCGCCGTCTGTTTCGTCGGGGACATATTCCGGTTCGATCGGCTGTGCGTTTGCAGTATGATTTTCGCCGATGGTGATATCCGCCGGCCGGTTTTCCGATGAAGCAAGATTGGCGGTGATGATCAGCGCGGTCAGAAGCAGAATCAGCGCAACTGCGGATGATACAGCCGTGATATAGAGCTTCTTATGCCTCGATTTCTTCGCAGTTTCTTCCGCCTCTGTCTGCTGAACTTCTGCCGGCGTCGGCTGTGTTTCCTCGGGCTTTTCCCGTACGGGAATGCCGGCAGTCGGTTTGGGTGCGGTGGGAACGCGGTCGGTATTCTCCCTGATGCGCACCGGTGCTGCCGTTGCCGCCACGGTATGACGCGCACCCATGATGCGTTCCGCTACAGCGGCAAGATTTTCCTCGTCATCTTCTTCGTCTTCCGGTTCATCATAGCCGTCGTTGCCCGGATCATCATCCAGTTCCTCTCGCACTTCTTCGAGTTTCTCTTCGTCCTTCACATCATCGTCGAGGACATCGTCCAGTTCTTCCCGTATGCCTTCAATTTCTTCTTCACCTGCCGCGTCTTCGTCGAGAACATCTTCCAGTTCATCGCGTACGTCTTTCATATCCATCTCTTCGCCGTGCTGGGCGGGGACTGTGTTTTCAGTCTTTTCCTCCTGCGGCGCCAAGAGATCTTTTTCGTTTTTTTCTGACATGGTTATTCCTTTCCTTCCGTTTTCGATAACCGTGCAGCTGTCCTGTATCGCAAGGGTACAGCAATCTATAGTAATTATACCACAATCCTTCCGAAAGTGCAATAGGGTGGAAAAACAGGGCAGCAGCATTTACTTTAGAAATTAGAAATTCAATTTGAAGTTAACAAGATGTCTGTCAGGTGAAAAAAGATTTGAACCAAGCCTTCC
>JAFQLN010000198.1 GCA_017414585.1 Clostridia bacterium
CGCTTCTCTTACAGAGCTGTTCACCAAAGGCGGATGGGATACCATATCGGTTCCCGTTGTGTCTTCGCTGCTTCTGTGTCTGACTATGATCTGGTGCTGATTGATGAGGTGTTCTTATGTCAAAATACGCCATAAAAAGAGAATTTTTTCCGTTTTCCCATTTCACACCGCCCATCAGCGAGAAATTTCTGGCAATGTCCGTACCGCACATGAAAACACCGGGGTATATCTATCGGGACAAAAAGCTGGCAGTTACCCGGCATGAAATGGTAAGTTATGACGGTGTGGGGATCGAGGTTTTTCTCCTGTCGCCGAAAGATCTTGACGGAAAGGCACCCTGCCTTCTCTATCTCCACGGCGGCGGATTTGTACTTCCTGCGGCGGGATATCATTACAAAAATGCCATGCGCTACGCAAAGGAAGCCGGATGCAGGGTTGTGTTTGTGACTTACCGTCTGGCACCGCAGGTTAAGCATCCCGTGTTCTTTGAAGACTGTTATGCCGCCCTGTGCTGGGTATATGACAATGCGGAACTGCTGCAGATCGATGTGTCCCGGATCGGGATCGGCGGCGACAGTGCCGGCTCAACTCTGGCGGTGGGTGTCTGCATGATGGCGAGAGACCGGCAGCATCCTGTGAGACTCCGGTTTCAGATGCTGCCGTATCCCTATCTGGATGCCCGGGGAAACAGCGAATCCTGCCGAAGATTCACGGATACACCTATGTGGAACTCTTCCCTGTCCGACCGGATCGGGCCTATGACGAAGGCTGATCCCCATGCACCGGAGTATGTGTACTACTCCCCCGTGGAAGCAGCGTCCTTGGAAGGTCTGCCGCCTGCGTACATTGAAACGGCGGAATTCGACTGTCTGCACGACGATGGGATTCTGTACGCGGCAAAACTCCGGGAAGCCGGGATCGCTGTGGTGCTGAACGAAACAAAAGGGACGATGCACGGGTTTGACATCATGCAGAAAGCGCCCACCACCAAAGCGGCAGTGGCGGCACGTATCGACTATATGCGGCAGATGTTCTGAGAATTGTTTTCTGGTATACAAAAAGCCGATGGGATTCCAAACGATTCCCCATCGGCTTTGCTTTATCTCTTTTTATAGAGCACAAGCTCCGGATTTTCTCCGTTTTCTTCGTATGTGCAGACCAGCAGAAAATCCATATTGGCGGCGATACCGAAGCATCTCTCCCCGCCGAATGCACATTCCAGCTGCGTCCCAAGGTAGGTGGCGCTGTCGTTCAGAAATTTCACTTTCTGACCGTTCGGGAGCGTATACTCGAGATTGATATACCCACCGGGCAGAAAATTGAGCGAAAGTACTTCAGGCATTCCTTCAATGTGCAGATCATTAAGTTCCCGGATCAGCTGCTTTTTATATTCCTCAAATTTTATATCTCCGCCCAGTTCACGATACCGTTTCCAGTAATTGAGCTGCGGAAGCTGTTGTTCAAAAAATGCCCTTGCCTGATCTGCCGGCCAGTTTTCGTTTGACATATGATTCACCAGAAAATCCGTCAGTTCCTCCAGGCTCGTATAGCAGAAATTGCCGTCGGCGTAGCACCATTTGCAGTATTCCTCATTGAAATAGCCGTCAGGTTCCTTACTGATATTCTCGTCTTCCAACGGCATACCGCAGCACTGACAGATCAGTTTTCTGGGCGAGCCGAGGAGTGTATTGATCGACACATCGTACAGCTTCGAGAGCAGTTTCAGCGTTTCGGTGTTCGGTGTCGTTTCACCTGTTTCCCAGCGGCTGACTGCCTGTCTGGTGACAAAAATCTTTTCCGCCACCTCTTCCTGCGAATATCCTTTTTTCGTCCGCAGTTCCAGTAAAATATCCTTTGTTTCCATAGATTCACCGCCTTTTTGGTCTGTGTTTTCATTATATCACAGCGGAAGGGATACGGCAAGCAACACGCTGTTGCTGTTTTCCGAAAACCGGAAGGATTTAGATCTCATCCCTGCTTCAGGAGCGGCTCGATCACGGCGAGGAAATATTCGTTCATCGCTTCCGGCGGCTCTTTCATGTCCTGCGCCAGCCACCACCCTACCGTTTCCACAAAGGACGACGAGATATGATTCACCAGATAATCCTCCGGCAGTGCAGATGTGGTCAGCAGGCCCTTGTCCGCATACTGCTGCAGGATCAGCTTTTTCAGATTGCTCTTGAAATACCGGATAAAAATCTCGTTGTTCTGGGAGGACAGCAGCTGCAGTATATTCCTGTCGTTTTCCTGCAGGTGGCGCAGAAGATGCAGAAAGACGGAGTCCGTATCGCTGCAGCAGGAATAGTGGTAATGTCCGTGTGGGAGTCCCATGGCGGTGTCAATGATGTGGCCGAACAGTTCCTCGCACAGATCCTTGAGCAGGTAATCTTTTGTCTCAAAGTGGGCATAGAATGTGGTGCGGCCTATATCGGCACGATCAATGATATCCTGCACGGAAATCTGATTGTAATGCTTTTCCGAC
>JAFQLN010000199.1 GCA_017414585.1 Clostridia bacterium
CGTATCTGCTCATAAGTCGGAATACTTGCTGTTTCACACCCGGCATTATAATTTCGGATCAGTTTTGGATATGGAAGAGTGCAGCCGTATTTCCATTCGCGGACAGTCGTTTTGCGTTTGGTTTTACTGTTGCACTCATTTTTTATGGAGTGATACAATGGCGACAGAAAAGCTAACGCGGGAGGACTGTCTTTTTTTGCTGATAAAAAAGCAGAAAGAGTTACAAGTCCAAGGTCTTACCCGCTTTCCGCAAAGATCGGATTTTACCGATTATGAGGTGATGTCCATCAAGGCATTTTACGGACCGTGGCCTCGTGCGCTGGAAGCGGCCGGTGTAAAGGAGCCGCGCGGAGATGACCGTCTGCAGAAAAACCGCGAAAAACGCGCACGGGCAAAAAAGCGCCTTCGCGAAGCAAAGAAAGCAGCAAAAGCAGCGGCAGAGCAACCGGAAAGCACAAATAATGAGGAAAGTCAATGAAAGTACAGGAATCTGTTTTACATACAAAAATCGGCGAAATCACCGATCTGCACATTGCTGCGATGGATGCGGCAAGAAAACGCCAGGCAGAGCTTGCCAAGCCGCCGGGCAGCCTCGGACGACTGGAAGATTTGTCCATACAGCTTGCCGGGATCACGGGACAGGTGAGAAATACGCTCGAGCACAAAGAACTGCTGGTTTTCTGTGCCGACAACGGCGTTGTTGAAGAAGGCGTTTCCTCAGCCCCCCAGTCGGTGACACTGTCGCAAACCATCAATCTCACCCGCAGAAAAACGGGCGCATCGGTGATCGCCGGACATTTCGGCTGTCGTTTGCGCGTGTGCGATGTTGGCGTGAATGCCGATATTTCCGAGCCTGCTGTCATCAATCGCAAAATTGCCTATGGAACACAGAATATTGCCAAGACGGCGGCAATGTCCCGTGAACAGGCAGTCCGCGCCATTCTCACAGGCATGGAGCTTGCCGAAGAAACCGCAAAAGACGGTGCAAATGTGATCGGCATCGGCGAAATGGGCATCGGAAACACAACCACATCCTCCGCGGTGCTTGCAGTGCTGACCGATTCCGCTGTTCCCGATGTGACCGGACGAGGCGGAGGGATCACAGACGAAAGTTATCAAAAGAAACTTCGGGTCATCGAATCGGCGATCCGGCTGAATCAGCCCGACAAAGATGATGTGATCGATGTACTCGCCAAGGTTGGCGGATTTGATCTCTGCGCCATGTGCGGAGCATTTCTCGGTGCGGCACGGATGCGGATTCCCGCTGTGATCGACGGATTTATTTCCGTTGTCGCCGCTTTATGTGCGGTACGGCTTTGTCCGAACGTGCGGAAATATCTGATCCCATCCCACGCTTCCTATGAAATCGGCTACCGCATTGCCATCGATGAACTCGGTCTTGCGCCGCTGTTCGATCTCGGAATGCGGCTCGGGGAAGGAAGTGGCTGTCCCATTGCAATGATGATGCTGGACGCCGCCTGCGCGGTGATGAACGATATGGCGACCTTTGCGGAAGCGGACATCAACGACAATTATCTCACCGATATCCGCAGAACGGACGCATTTACTGTGAAAGGAGACTGACATGAACGTACTGATTTCAGGCGGCTGCAAAAACGGAAAAACGAGCTTCGCACAGGACATTGCCGTCAAGCTGTCGCGCGGCGGAAACCGATATTATGTGGCGACTATGATCCCCTACGACGGTGAGGACCGGGAACGCATCGCCCGTCACATCGATGACCGTGCCGGAATGGGATTTGAAACGCTGGAGGTTCCGCGGAATATTGCGTCCTGCCTGACGCTGGCAAAGCCGGATGCCACATTTCTCATGGACAGCGTGACCGCGCTTCTGCTCAACGAATTGTTTCCAGAATCGCACAATGGCGATGCCGATCCGGGTGCGGTCGATCGCTGCCGGGAGGGACTTCTGAAGCTTGCGGCGGAAGCGAAAAACGCAGTGTTTGTCACCGACTACATCTACTCCGATGCTATGCGCTACGACGCATTCACCGAAAACTACCGCGCCTCTCTCGCAGCGCTCGACTGTGCACTGGCGGAGGTCTGCGATGTGGTCATCGAACTTTGCGCGGGGAATGTGATCTTCCACAAAGGAGGGCTTCCGGAGTGAAAAAATACTTTCGTGCATGCATGATGTGCATGACCATGTTCTGCTATATTCCCTGCCCGTTTCACAAATGGGATGAGGAAGCCCGCCCGCTGATGACACTGTTTCTGCCGGTGGTCGGTGCATGGATCGGGATTCTCTGGACGCTGACGGCTTATCTGGTGAATTGGCTCGGACTTCCTGTACTCGTCGGTGCGGCAGTTCTTTGTGCCTACCCATTCCTCGTAACCGGCGGAATGCATATGGACGGTTATCTTGATGTGACCGACGCGGTGAAATCCTGGCAGGATCTCGACGAACGCCGCCGGATTCTCAAAGACCCCAATGTCGGCTCCTTTGCGGTGATCGCGGGAATCTTGCTTGTAATGGCGCAGTTTGCGCTGTTCGCATCCGTGAAGGACGGCGCGAATCTCTTCACGCTGACGCTGATTCCCGTGGTTTCCCGTGCGATTGCAGGGCTGTGTGTCACGGTTCTGCGTCCGCTGACCACCAGCGAATATGCGGGGACTTACCGAAGGGGCGTAAAAAAATCGCATATCGCGGTGTTTGTGATCTGGCTTGCTCTTGCCACTGCCGCGGGATTCGTCTTTCTCGGTAAGTACGGCTTTGTCTCGCTTGCGGTGATCGCGGGCTATCTTTGGAATCTGCGCCGCGCATTCAAGTCACTTGACGGTATGTCGGGCGACGTGTCCGGCTATGCACTGACTTTCGGCGAGGTCTGCGGAATCGCCGTATTTGCTTTGATTTAGGAGGATTCACATGGATTTTATCATCGGCGGCGCATATCAGGGAAAGCTGAACTGCGCCAGAAATACATTTGCTGTTCAGGATAATGAAATCTTTACCTGTACCGAAGAAAACGGCATCGAATTCGGTGCGCGCTGTATCAACAAAATCGAAGAATTCACACTGTGGTGTGTGAGAAACGGCAGGGATGCCACGGAAATTTTCAGAGAAAACCGTGAGAAATGGGAAAACAGCGTGCTGATCTGCATGGACATTTTCTGCGGTGTGGTGCCGCTCGGTGCGGATATGCGTGCATGGCGGGATATGACCGGACGGATGTGCGCTTATCTGTCATCGGAAGCGGACAGCGTGACGCGGATGTTCTGCGGACTGGAGCAGAGACTGAAATGAAACTGATTCTCATCCGCCACGGCAAAACCGAGGCAAACGAAAAGCATCTCTACTGCGGCTCCACCGATCTGCCGCTGTCGGAGAGTGGAAAAGAAGAACTGACTGAGCGGAAATCCGCTGTCGAATACCCTTCCATCGAGGGC
>JAFQLN010000200.1 GCA_017414585.1 Clostridia bacterium
GTGCTTCATTCCCAAACCGCACACTCCTTTCCAGTGGGAACGTCAGAATACCATGGAAGAACTGACGGAAAAGCAGGATTTCCTGTCCTCAAAGATCCGCGACAGAAAGATCCGCTACAACTACCACGATGCCAAGGTGTCCCGTCTGGAAGCGGTATTCGCACGCGGCGACCGTCGTCTCGGCAAGGCTCTGGAAGAAGCGATCCGCCGTCATGTCCGCTTTGATGCGTGGGAAGAACATTTCGACTACGACAACTGGATGGATATTTTTGCGTCCGTGGGGATTGATCCCGCGTTCTATGCAAACCGTACCATGGCGGACGAAGAAATTCTGCCCTGGGATATGATCTCCGCCGGCGTGACCAAGGAATTCCTCCTGTCCGAGCGCCATAAGGCTCAGCAGGCCATTGCTACACCTTCCTGCAAGGAAAAGTGCTCCGGATGCGGTGCCAACAAGCTGGTGAACAAGGAATTCTGCCGCTGGTGTCCCGGTCATCCCGATCTGCCGGACAGCGCAGGGAAGATTGCGTCCGACAAGGTGATCCATCGTCCCAACGAAGGCGTGGTAAAGGGAAGCATCAAGCCCGCGCGCCAGATCCGCGTCAGATTCCGCAAGTTCGGCCCCATGCTGTATATCTCCCATCTGGATCTGTCCAAGACTCTGTCCCGTGCCGTGGTGCGTTCCGGTCTGCCGGTGTACTATACCGAGGGCTTCAATCCCATTCCCAAGCTGGTGTTTGCAACTCCTCTGTCCGTCGGATGCGGCGGTGAAGAAGAAGTTCTGGATATCCGTCTGATGAAACCCGTCGGAAACGCGGAAATTACGGAGAAGCTGACTTCCGTGATGCCCGCCGGTATTGAAATCACCCGGATCTATGAACAGCGCGGTAAGCTCACCGATATCAAGTGGGCGGAAAACCGGATCGTTTACGGGGATATTGAAATGGATGAGGAACTTCCCGAAAAGATCGAGGAACTGTTCCGCCATCCCGTGGTGCTCATGAAGCGTTCCAAGAGCGGCGACAAGGAAACCGATATCACCACGCTGATTCAGTCCGTGAAAGCAGAGTGGATTGACGGACAGCTTGCTGTGACCGCTGTAACGTCCGCGCAGAGCGAGAACTACCTCAACCCGGAATACGTTGCTCAGGCGATTGAAAACACTTTTGCCGTGTCCGGAGAGAAGGGCTGGCACGTGATTACCAGACGCAGACTGATGCTGGAAGACGGCAGCGATTTTGAATAAGACATTGAGACAGGGCGTGTCATGCGTCCTGTTTCCTGTTTTTCGGAATAAACGTAATGCTGCCGAGGTCATCGACGGTCATCAGAAATACATTCTGCGGATCGGCACGGCGTTTGCGTAATTCTTTATAAAGCCGCCCCATGCTCCAGCCGACCGCTGACAGATTTTTGTCGATTACGGTGCCGTCCAGAATCAACAGATGTGCAATGCCGCTGTCGGGAATGTCCAGATTCAGATCGGATGCACTGGGCGGGGACTGGGATGATTTCGGGAATACAGACAGTTTCCCGTTTTCTTCAAGGACGGCGTAATTGATTTGGGAAATGTCGGAGTATCCTTTCTGCCTGAGTTCGCATAAAAGTTCGTCCAGTTCAATGCGGTTTTTCTTCATGGCGGAGATGTCGAGCTCGCCCTTACGGATGAGAAGAACGGGTCTGCCGTAGAACAGCCGCTTGAGAGGATTGGAGCGGATCAGTAAAGCGGAGACCAGAATTTCAAGTGTCACAAGGACGGATATGGCGAGGAGTGCGTGTGTCAGCGGGTACTCGGGGGTTGTGATGGGAGTTGCTGCAATCTCGGACAGCATAATAGCGATGATGAATTCAGACGCCTGCAGTTCGCCGAGCTGGCGTTTTCCCATCAGACGCATGGATAGAATGAGGATGAAATAGACCGTTACGGTTTTAAGAACAGGTGTAATCATGTGTAATAGGCTTGCCTGATGCAGGAGGAATTATGCATGAGAGAAAAAGTTGAAAAAACCACAAAAAACCACAAAAAGATTGCAAAAAAGTATTGACAAAGCGGGTG
Organism: Clostridia bacterium; assembly: GCA_017414585.1. Next base: position 2,057 of record JAFQLN010000200.1, read on the forward strand.
GGGTGTGGTATAATCTGTGAGTCGCCGCGAGAGAGGGTGTCAGGGAAGCGAAAGAGAGCGAGGGAACGAAAAAACCTCAAAAATCTTTCAAAAACCACTTGACAAACTCCTTCGAGTGTGATATAATAAAAAGGTCGCTGAGATCGAGCGAGTCGAAAGGCTTCAAAAAAACTTAAAAAAGTTTTAA
>JAFQLN010000201.1 GCA_017414585.1 Clostridia bacterium
AGAACATTCTTCATGTAAATCGACCCCATCATCGCCCACTGCACCAGATAGTCGGCGGTTACATTGACATTGGCGCCGGAATCCATCAAAAGCAGCGGTCGGTCGAACGGAAGGATGGTTGCAATCCCCGAACGCTGTACACCCTTGATGGTACGGATAATCAGGGAAGAACCGACGTGCAGTGCTCCCGTATTTCCTGCAGACAGGAATGCATCCGCCCCTTCTTTGAGGAGATTCAGCCCCTTGGTCATGGAGGAATCCTTTTTGGAACGGACAACGACAAGCGGATCATCTTCCATCGTAATCACCGTTTCGGTATGTACGATATCGAGAATCCGCGCGTCCGTCTTTTCCTCTTTCAGACACTGCTCGATTTTCGGCTTGTCCCCGACAAGAATCAGCTTGGACTGATATTTGCGGGATGCCTGCACAGCACCCTTGACAATCTCGCCGGGAGCGTTGTCTCCACCCATTGCATCTATAATAATATCCATTTCTTACTCCAAATAAACGACTGCCGGTTTTCCGATTCTGCCGGACAGTCCATCTTACAGATTCTTCAGCAGCGGAAGAATCTCGTCGGTCTTCTGCAGGGCACGCTTGGCATATTCTTCGTTGCGGAATCGTTTGCCGCCCTTAACTTTGTATCCGAGCGGAGGCATAACGCCAAAGTTCGCGTTCATCGGCTGGAAAGTGGTCTTTTCCCCGTGGGAAACATAGTATGCCATCGCACCGGTCATCATTTCCTCCGGGAAAATCCAGGGTTCTTCTCCTCTTGCACGCAGAGCCGCATTGACCCCGGCAACAAAACCGGATGCCGCCGATTCGATGTATCCTTCAACCCCGGTCATCTGTCCGGCGAAGAACAATTTCGGGTTTGTACGCATGGAATAATCCGCGTCGAGCAGGTCGGGCGAACAAAGGAAGGTATTTCTGTGCATCACGCCGTAGCGGAGAAACTCCGCGTTTTCCAGACCCGGGATCATACGGAACACACGCCGCTGCTCCGGCCAGGTCAGATGTGTCTGGAAGCCGACAAGGTTGTACATGGAACCGTGTTCGTTTTCGCGTCTGAGCTGAACAACGGCATAATACTCTTCGCCTGTTTCCGGATTGCGGATTCCGACCGGCTTCATCGGTCCGAAGCGCAGCGTATCTTCCCCGCGTTTTGCCATGACTTCCACGGGCATACATCCTTCAAATACCTTGAGCTTGTCTCCGGCTTCAAAATCGTGCAGAACCGCTTCCTCCGCCGTGACAAGCGCTTCGTAAAACGCCTTGTATTCCGCCTCGGTAAACGGACAATTGATATAGTCGGGTGTACCTTTATCATAACGGGATGCGAAAAAGGCGCGCGCCATGTTGATGGATTCAGAATCGACAATCGGTGCTGCCGCGTCGTAGAAGTACAGGCTTTTACCGCCGATCAATTCGCTGATTTTTTCTGCCAGTGCATCGGAAGTAAGCGGTCCGGTCGCAACGACGGTTACTTCTTCCTGCGGCAGTTCGGTCATCTCTTTTTCAACTACATCTATTGCAGGACAGGAGCGGATCTTTTCGGTTACATATTCGGAGAACAGCGTTCTGTCAACCGCCAGTGCACCGCCTGCCGCAACCTGCGTTTTCCGTGCGGCTTCCATGATGAGCGACCCCATGCGGAACAGTTCTTCCTTGAGAAGTCCGGATCCGTTGGTGATTTCCGCGGAACGGAGAGAATTGGAACAGACCAGTTCCGCAAATGTGTCAGCATGATGGGCGGGGGATTTCTTCAGCGGCTTCATCTCATACAGTGTGACATGAACACCGTGCTGTGCTGCCTGCCATGCCGCTTCACTGCCGGCAAGCCCCGCGCCGTATACATTGATATTTTCCATGATAATCCTAAAAAATGAATCAATCTTCCGTATTTTCGGTCGTATCTGTAACTTCTTCCCGGATGTCCGCTTTATAACCGCAGTTTCCCTCTTTGCAGATCAGCTGATTCTTCCCTTTCTTGCGGAAGAGCATACCGCCGCAGGAAGGACATTTCTCGTTGGTCGGCATATCCCACGACGAAAAATCACATTCGGGATACTTGGAACAGCTGTAGAACACGGTCTTGTTTTTACCGTGTTTTGTAACGATATCAGCGCCGCAGCGGGGGCAGGAAACGCCCAGAGGCCGCACCTTCTGTTTGGTGAACTTGCATTCGGGATACCGCGAGCAGGCATAGAAGCTGCCGTAGCGTCCGGTTCTGAGAATCATATCCGCACCGCAGAGTTCGCATTTTTCATCGGAAACTTCGGGTTTCTTTTCCACAAGCCCTTCGCTGGTTTTGGCAAGCGGCTTGGTATTCTTGCAGGAGGGATAGTTCGGGCAGGCTGCAAATTTTCCGAAGCGTCCGTTTTTAACGATCATCCGGCTGCCGCAGTGTTCGCAGATAATATCGGTTTCCTCTACGGGAAGTTCGATATCCTTATCTGCCACATTCGCCTGTGCTTTTTCCAGTTCTGCCGCAAAGCCTGAATAGAAACTGCGCAGAACCGAGAGCATGGTATTCTCCCCGTTTTCAATGGCGTCAAGCTGGTCTTCCATGGATGCGGTGAACTTGTAGTCCACGATGTCCGGGAAGTTCTCGCACATCAGCTGGGTGGTAATATCTCCGAGCGGTGTCGGTACGAGGGATTTTCCTTCGCGTTTGACATAGCCGCGGGTACTGATGATGGACATGATCGGGGTATAGGTACTCGGTCTGCCGATTCCCTTTTCTTCGAGGAATTTGACGAGGGATGCTTCGGTATATCTCGCCGGCGGTTCGGTGAAATGCTGGTTCGGCGTCACCGATGTCGGGAGCAGCTGTTCGTTTTCGGAAATGTTCGGCAGACGGGTATTTTTTTCGGCATCTGCGGAAGTATCGTCGGTGGATTCTTCGTACAGAGCCATATAACCGGGGAATTTTACGGTATAGCCGCTTGTACGGAAGAGATAGCCTTCGCAGTTGAAATCGGTCTGCACGGTGGCAAGTTCCGCGGATTCCATCTGGCTGGCAATAAACCGATCCCAGATCAGCTTATAGAGACGGTACTGATCGAGCGTGAGCAGTTTCTTGATCTGCGCCGGTTCGAGTTTTGTGCCGGACGGACGGATTGCTTCGTGCGCATCCTGGGCATTCGCTTTGGATTTATAGACCCGGGGCGTCTGCGGATAATATGCATCCCCGTACTTTTGTGTGATGTATTCCTTTGCCGCGTCGCGTGCTTCATCGGAAATCCTCAGGGAGTCGGTACGCATATAGGTGATAAGACCCTGCGTGCCGCCGAATTCCGCCCCGAGGTTGATACCTTCATACAGTTCCTGTGCCACGCGCATGGTACGTGCGGACTGGAAATTCAGCTTGCGGGATGCTTCCTGCTGGAGCGTGGAGGTTGTAAAGGGCGGAGCGGGATTCTTCAGCTTCTTCCCTCTTTTGATTTCGGAAACAAGAAAAGGTTTTCCGTTGACTGCATGGAAGACTTCCAGAGCTTCCGCTTCCGTATGCAGTTCCGCTTTGGTTTTGGAATCTGCTTTTCCCCAGAAACGGGCTTCAAATTCCTTGCCGTCGGACGCTTTCAGCATCGCTTCGACCGTCCAATATTCCTGCGGCACAAATGAGCGGATCTCGTTTTCCCGGTCTACGATGATTTTCGTCGCTACCGACTGCACACGTCCCGCGGAAAGACCGCTTTTGACAGTCTTCCAGAGGAAGGGAGACAGCTTATAGCCCACGATACGGTCGAGAATACGGCGGGTCTGCTGGGCATTGACGATATCCATGTCGATGTCCCGCGGCTGTTTAATGCCTTCTTTGACGACCGCTTTGGTAATTGCATTGAATGTCACGCGCTTGATCTTTTCCGGCGGTATGGCAAGCGCGACGGAAAGATGCCATGCGATCGCTTCCCCTTCACGGTCAGGGTCCGTTGCGAGGAAGATGCGGTCGGCGTTTTTGACTTCCTTCTTGAGTTCCTTGATCAGGTCGCCCTTGCCGCGGATATTGATATAATGCGCCTCAAAATCGTTCTCTACATCTATACCAAGGGTGGATTTCGGGAGGTCACGGATATGGCCTCTGCATCCGACAACCTTATAGGAGGAACCGAGGTAGCTTTTGACCGTATTCGCTTTGGTCGGCGACTCCATGATTACAAGATTTACCATGTATGTTTTCCCTTCAGTTTATCTGCTTCGTATTGTATTCATCATGCGGCTGTATACCCGCGTCTCCTGTCAGTCGTTGATCGACTGCAT
>JAFQLN010000202.1 GCA_017414585.1 Clostridia bacterium
AATTTTCTGGGGCTGATCAATCTTGTGCTCAGCGCGGGAATCGGCGTGCTGTTCTGGAAGTACTGGAAAAAGAAGAAAAGGCTCGTCAGCGAACAGTCCCTGTTTGAAGGCTGAATTTTTCAGAAAATTTTTCCGGAGAAATTTTCTCGGAGAAATTCTTTCGGAGAAATATATTCACCTCTGTTGCAAATCCTCCTTTGAAAACGTATTGGATATGTCAGGACAAATCCGGAAAACATCCAGACAAAAACAAAACGGAGGTGAGCCTCAATGACATACACAGATGACGCCGAGCGCGTTATCGCCATGTACGGGACGATCGTATACCGTGTCTGCCGGGTAAAGCTGGCATCGGCGGATCCGTCCCTGGCTGACGACGCGTACCAGAACACGTTTTTGTACTGGATCGAGCATCCGCCGAAGATCGCGCCGTCGTCCGAGCATGAAAAAGCGTGGTTCATCCGCTGTGCCGTTCACCGATGCACCGATCTGCTGCGGAAGCGGGATGTACACGAGGAAATCCCGGAAACGCTTCCCGCACCGGACGATGATGCCACGGAGGTCATGCAGGCACTGCTTACCCTGCCGGAGAAATACCGGATGCCGCTCTATCTCACAGCGGTGATGGGATATTCGTGTGCGGAAACAGCGAAGATTCTCGGCATGACAGCGGCGGGTGTGCGGATGCGGCTGACGAGAGCAAGGCGTGCACTGGCGGCTGTGCTGGAGCTTGAGGAATACCTGCCCGACACAGAAAAGGAGGAAAATATATGAAAAATATCCGTTTATCTCACCGCGACGATCTCACGGCAGTTCCGTCCGGTACACTGAACAGGGAAACGCTCGCCGTGATGCGCCGGAAACAGGCGGAAAAGAACGCGGCGGCGTACCGGACTGTCACAAGCGATCTGCCCGCCTCAATCCCCGAAGAAAGACCGGCAGGCAAATCGCGGCGGCTGAAAAAGGCATTCATCTGCGCGGCGGCGGCGTGTGCGGCAGTCTTTCTCATGGGCATGGGCGTGCGGGTCTTTGAATATCTCACGTTCGTTCCCGGCATGGGCATTGTCACGGCACAGCAGGAAGAGGTCTATACGCTCAAAAACACACTGGATGCAGGGGAGCACCGGATTGAAGCCATGTCCGTCATCCCCATCACGGAAGGGGAAAACAAGGGACTTTGGTGGGTCAATGTCATGACGGACTATGAAATCTCCGGCAGTTCCGAAGAGTTTCCCGCACAGGCTGAGCCGATGTATATCACGGGTTCCGACGGGGAAAAATGGCGTCTGAACTGCAGCGGCGGCAACACAATAGGCTCACGCTACAGAGGCATTGCGGACATCAGCGGCGGTGCGGGAGCGTATACCCTTTCGTGGTACGGCGAAGAATACACAGCCGTGCTCACAGGCATGGAAAACACCGTTTGGGCTGAATACGCCTATCCGGTGCATCAGGGACTGACGGTCATTGCGTTCCCGATGACGGAAGACAGCCAATATCTGCTGTTCGATGTGATTCTCGATCCGGAAAGCGAAAATCTGATGTTCTGGGCACAGCACTGCGGAAATATTGCCTATTCCCCGCTCGGCATCGTCGTCACCGACACGGAGGGAAATCAGTATGAAGTACACGGAAGCGGCGGCAGAACGGTGCACATACCCGATTCCGAAAAGTCCCTCGGCGTCAATGCCTATCTTGATTATAAGTGGGAAAGAATCTGCACGCTCGACCGTCCGCTTGAAGCGCCGATTGCCAAAGTGGAAGTCAGCGAAATCATCATCAGCTTCCGGAATGTGCACGGTGTCGGCACCTATACAGCCACGATTCCCGTACTCGGCGAGACGGTCTATGCGGACGATCTTCCGAACGGCGGCAGATATCTTGACACCCACGGCATTACCCTGCATTTCGACAGTATCTTCTCACGTGTAGATACAGCGAACAACGAATACGATGTTGTATTTACAGCCAAATACGCGGAACCTGCCTTTGAGGAAAATATCACCCGCCTCACGATCTTCCCCGGTTTTATCGAAGCGAAAAGGAGCAGTGCGGATCCGAACGATTTCCGAGGCGGCGGAACCACATTTTTCAACGAAGAAACGGGCATCAGCGAAGCAGAGCTGTCCGCTGCCATTGCCGGATACGGTGATCTCGACACGGACACCCTTGCTCTCACCTTCGGAGAAGAAATCACTTTCAGCATCCGGCACCTCGAGGCATATATCAGCGGCAATTGGGTCATTGATTTCTCGGAAAAACAATAAAAAAACGGGGCTGTCGCAAGTAAAAAGTTTTGGTCGAGCTTTTTCAAAAGCTCGTGGGGTTCAAAGGGGCAAAGCCCCTTGTCGAGCTCCGCAGAGCTCGAAACA
>JAFQLN010000203.1 GCA_017414585.1 Clostridia bacterium
GGATTTTTTATCCAAGGGTGGGGTGGTACTGGCTCGCGCTCGGGGGGGAGTCAGTTAGAGGATGAGGGGAGGTGGGGGGCGGTTGTCCAGCGTTCGTAGTAGAAGAGGTACTGCTGGGCGAGTCCGGCGTATTGTCCGTAAACGGTGGTGTCGAGATGACCGCCGAAGTGACGCTGGATGACTTTCTGCATCCATGTATCGACGGGGAACGCTTCGGTTTTATGGAAGCCGAACAGGAGGATGCACGCGGAGACTTTTTTGCCCACGCCTTTGATTTTCTCCAGTTCGGCGGCGCAGTCCGGATAGCTTGCGCACTGTGCGATTCTTGTGAAGTCCACGGTGCCGGACAGGACTTTTTCTGCGGCGTCGGTGAGATATTTTGCGCGGAAGCCGCATTTCAGTTCGTAGAGTCCTGCCGTGCCGATGGTGAGGAGGGTTTCGGGTGTGGGAAAGCGGTTTTCGACCGCGTACAATGTATGCAGGATTTTTTTGATGCGGGGGATATTGTTATTCTGCGAGACGATGAACGACACGAGCGTTTCCCACGGATCCTGCCGGAGCAGACGGATGCCCGTACCGCAGAGAACAGCCTGCTGTATGACGGAGCGGGATTCTTTCGGTGTGCGGCGGAGGATTTCTTCGTTCGCTGCGGCATAATCGCTGTCGAGGTCGAAGTAATGCCGCCAGAACGTGTGGAATTCGTCCGGGGACACGCCGAAAAGATCGAAGGAATCGGGTCCGGTCTGCCGCAGGGACAGGGGCTTTCCTCCCGCCGTACCGCAGAAGAGGACGCCTGTATCCGGCTGAACGGACGGTTCGATCAGAAAAGTCTGTCCGCAGTCGAAGGTTTTTGCCGCGTCAAACGGAGCACATCCGCTGACGGAGATGTGTGTGCCGCAGTCGGTGACAGCGATCTGCCGGGGGCAGGTTTTGCTGACAGCGATCATTTTGTCGCGCCGATGTAGGGCCAGTACGCCTTGAGGTAGTCAATACCCGACCAGAGCGTCATGACGAGCATCACGCCGGTGGTGATGTAGGAGAGAAGGTGCCATTCGGTGAAGGGCGTGAAGGGAAGAATCACGGGTTCGAGCAGGACGCAGACGATGCAGAGCATCTGGGTTGTCGTCTTGACTTTCCCGAGCCATGCCGCCGCGATGACCAGTCCGGCTTTGTTTGCCGCGATCATGCGCAGGGAAGTTACGGCGAATTCGCGGAAGATAACAATCGCCGCCGCCCAGACGAAAAGCTGACGCAGATAGTCAAAGCGGACGAGGATGCCGAGCATGGCGGAGATGACGAGGAACTTGTCCGCAAGCGGATCCATGAACTTGCCGAAATCGGTAATCAGGTTGTACTTTCGCGCAATCTTACCGTCGATCATGTCGGTCAGGGACGTAATGGCGAAAATCACTGCCGTAATCAGGCGCAGCGCAGTTTCCGGAATCGGCAGCGGTACGCACAGCAGAAACAGGAATACCGGCACCATGCACATACGGAAAACGGTGAGTTTGTTTGGAAGATTCATAGTAAACTCCTTAAAAAAATGAAAAAACGAAAAATCAAAAATGACGAAGGCGGGGACGGCGGAAAATACTTTACAGCTGCTATGACACGGGAAATTTGGAGTTGACGGGAAGGGTGTCGGCTATACGATCATTTCGGATATACCCGTAGGGGAGGGGCTTGTCTCCTCCCGTGAAAGAATCAGGTACGCACGTGATTTTATAAACAAATCGTCCGTAAAGATCATAAAATACGGTTTATCCAAATCATTCGACGGGAGGAGCAAGCCCCTCCCCTACCGGTTATCCTGAAATTACGGTATCCGCTGACATATCGATATATTCAGATTTCCCGACTTGGCTTCCTTCACTTCTATCATCGCATCACCGACCAGATCGTAGTCCATGGCTTCGGTGATTTTGACTTTGATAATTTCGCCTTCGGCAACGCGGAGTTCTTTTCTGCCGGTGGAGAACCAGATTTTTCCGTCAATGTCGGCGGCTTCCGCGTAGCTGCGTCCGTAGTGGGATTCGGCGACGGGGTCAAAGCCTTCGCACATGACGTCGATGACCTGTCCGACGCGGGTTTCGTTGTAGGCTTCGCTCACGGAAAGCTGGGTCTGCATCAGGATGTCGCAGCGGTTCTGCTTTTCCTGCTCGTCAATCTGATCCTCGAAATCATAGGCAGGCGTGTCTTCTTCGCGGGAGTACGTGAACGCGCCGAAACGCTCGAACTTCGCTTCCTTGATGAATTCGCACAGCTCGCGGAAATCCTCTTCCGTTTCACCCGGGAAGCCCACAATCGCCGTTGAACGGAGAACCATACCGTCAATCGTGCGCAGTTTTGCGATTTTTTCGCGGATCATGGCACTGTCGCCGTGGCGGTTCATCGCCTTGAGCATCCTGTCGGAAATGTGCTGGATCGGAATGTCGATATACTTCACAACGCGGGGATTGGAGCGGATTTCTTCAATCAGCTCGTCCGTGATCTTGTCCGGATAGCAGTAGAGCAGACGAATCCACGGAATGTCCGTCGCGTCGCAGATGCCCCGGATCAGTTCCGGAAGCTCGTACTTGCCGTATAAGTCAATGCCGTATGCAGAGGTGTCCTGCGCAATCAGATTCAGCTCCTTGATGCCCATCGCGGAAAGAGACGTCGCTTCCTCAATGATATCGCGCATGGTCCGGCTGCGCATCTTCCCGCGGATCTGGGGAATCGCACAGTACGTACAGCGGTTCGAGCAGCCTTCCGCAATTTTCAGATATGCCATGTGGTCGCCCGTCGTGATCACACGTTCGCCGCCGATTACGGACGCTTCCTTGTCGTCAAACGCGCAGAACTTGTTCGCCTTGGATCCCTTGGGGGAGCGGGATTTCTTCTGCGGATGACGCGCGTTTTCCTTCGGTGCGTTTTCCAGTACGGACTCAACCGCTTCCACAATTCGGTGAATGCTTCCGACGCCGACAAGCGCATCCACTTCCGGAAGCTCATCCAGAATCTGCCGCTGGTAGCGCTCTGCAAGACAGCCCGTGACGACAATACCCTTCAGCGTGTGATGTTTTTTCAGCCAGCCGATGTCAATGATGTTGTCAATGGATTCCTTCTTTGCACTTTCGATGAAAGCGCAGGTGTTGATAATAACAACGTCAGCTTCCGTTTCTTCCGGGGTGATTTCGTATCCCGCGTCCATCAGATGCCGGAGCATGATTTCCGTGTCGCATAGGTTCTTCGAGCATCCGAGAGAAATAAATCCGACGACTGCTTTCTTTTCCATTTTCTATTGTTCCTTTCGGAGTTGGTTTTTCTTATATCAATCTATTATAGCACATTCCGCCCGGATTGGCAATGGGAAATCCTGTTCACAGTTAAAATTTCAGCTGCACGCCGCAGTATAAAAGTTTTGATCCAACTTTTTCAAAAGTTGGCAGGGGTTGAGGGGACGGAGTCCCTCATCGACCGTCGCAACGGTCGAAACACCCA
>JAFQLN010000204.1 GCA_017414585.1 Clostridia bacterium
AGAAGCGTGTAAACTCTTTCAGCGTCCATCTTGCAGATAACATTCTTCGATACGTCCGTGAGCTTTGCGTAGTCAAACAGGCTTCCTGCGGGATTGAGCTTCTTCGGGCTGAACTTGAAGGTATCAGCAGGTGCATCGGGATTCGCACGGCTCCAGTCCTCAAAGTTGGAGTTAAGAAGCGTCATGATATATTCGTAAACTGCATCTACCGGGAAACCTTCTGCCTTATAATAGGTAAGAGCAAGTTCGGGATCCTTGCGCTTGCTGAGCTTGCGCTTGGATGTACCGTCCATCTTCATCAGAGGACCGATATGCACATACTTCGGCAGCTTGAAGCCAAGTGCGTTGAAAAGCTGGATGTGGAACGGAAGGGTCGGAAGCCATTCATCCCCGCGGACAACGTGCGTCGTGCGCATGAGGTGATCGTCTACGGCATGAGCGAAGTGGTAGGTCGGAATACCGTCGGATTTGAGAAGAACGTGGTCGATATCATTTTCCGTAATGGTGAGCTTGCCTTTGACAAGGTCATCGAACTTGAACTGGTTTTCGATGCTGCCCGTACTGCGGAAACGAAGTACCCACGGATTGCCGGCATCGAGCTGTTCCTTGATTTCCTCGACGGAACGGTCACGCCACATCGCATATTTTCCGTAATAACCGGTCGTTTCTTTTGCGGGGTCCAGCTGTTCACGCCTTGCCGACAGCTGTTCTTCCGTGCAGAAGCAGGGGTATGCCATCCCCTGTTCGACAAGCTGTTTTGCGTAAACATGATAGATTGCTGCACGCTGACGCTGACGGTAGGGACCGTAGTTACCGAAATCTCCGTCGATCGTTGCGCCTTCGTCAAAGGTAATGCCGTAGTGCTTCAGTGTTTCAATCAGCACTTCCACAGCCCCCGGAACTTCACGCTTGGCGTCCGTGTCTTCAACGCGCAGAAACAGCACGCCTTCGGACTGATGCGCCATACGTTCGGCTGTCAGACCCTGAACCAGGTTGCCGAGATGCACAAAACCGGTGGGCGACGGAGCCATACGTGTGACAATCGCGCCTTCGGGAAGGGTACGCAGAGGATACTTTTCTTCGAGCGACTGCGGTGTATCGGTCACATCGGGAAAAAGGAGCTGCGCAAGAACTTTATAATCCATAGAACTTCTCCAATCAAAAATGATACAAGTATCTTAGTGTACCTTATATTATAACATATCTTTTCCCTGTCGTCTATAGGAATATTCCCTATTTTTTTCTGGTGCACACAATTTTGATCCGGCTTTATGAACACGATATGGCTGTGTTTGATGGGCATTGTATGTAAATTCTTTTTACTTTTTCATTCTTTCACGCAGTTTTCTGTTGATTTTTCTCTGGCATTATGATAAAATATACACAAAGTTCACTTGTATGCACACATTGAAGGAGGCACTGCATGGGCGAAGGAAAAGTGTTCCGCACGCAGATCAGCGGATTCAACAAAAATGATGTCAACAATTATATTAAGGAAACAGACGAAAAGCACACTGCGGAATGTGCTTCTCTTCGTGAAGAAATCGCAGGGCTGACCGAAAAAGCCGAACAGGCTCTTGCTTCCCTTTCCGAAGTTGAAAAGCAGCTTGCCGATGCACAGTCTGCAGCGGATGAACTGCGCGCAAAACTCACGCAGAAAGAGTCCGAACTGACGGAAACTTCAGCTTCTCTTGTTTCTGCGCAGAAAGAACTTGCGGAATTCCAGAAAGCCACAGCTTTTTATAAAAGCGAATCCGAAACGCAGATCCGCGTGATGGCTTCGCAGAAAGAAGAAATCAAGACACTGACGGATAAGCTGGAGGCTGAGCAGAAACAGTCTGCCGATGAACTTGCTGCACAAAAGGAACGCGTCTCTGCACTCGAAAACAAAGCAGCCGGACTTCTCACACTTGTTTCTGAAAAGGATCAGCAGTTCACGGAAATGGATAACCGGATGCAGCAGCTGGCAGCAGAAGCAGAACAGCTCAAAGCGGCAAAAGACGCTCTTCTGCAGCAGAACGACGCGCTGTCCGAAGAAATCCGTAATCTGCGTGAAGAAGCGGAAAAAGCTGCGCAGTTTGATGAGAATACGGATGATAAAAACAGTCCTGCTTACAAAATCGGCATGTACGACAAGATCAGCTCTCAGCTCGGAGATATTCTGATCACAGCGAACCGGGACGCGGATGATCTGCTTACTGCCGCCAAAGAAGAAGCGGAGCGAATGCGTTCGGAAGTCGATTACGAATGCGAAACCAAGCGCGCGGAATGCGATGCGGCGATTTCACGCATCAAAACCGAAACGGAAGAAGAAGCGGCGTACATCCGTGAACGGCTTTCTCAGACTGCCAATGAGCTTCTCACCACGGTCAGCAGTGATCTGCACGGCAGTATCGAAAACTGTGTCCGCGAAATCAACACAAGTTTCACGGATATCCAATACGAATTCAGAACTCTTCTGTCCAGGATTGCAAACCGTTCAAGCGAAATGAACGACCGCGTGAATTACTATCAAAGCTGTGTTTCCGACGGCATTGAAGAAAAGCTCGCTGCCATGGATGAAAAATACGGAAACGTTCACTCAAAGAAGAACGTTCATGCTCCTTCTGCCGATGATGAATCCTGACAAAAAACTCGGCGACAAAATCCGTGAGCTCCGCAAGCAGCGCGGTATTACCCAAAAGGATCTCGCCGGCGACAGAATCACACGGAATATGCTCAGTCTGATCGAAAGCGGCAGTGCTTCCCCTTCTGTCTCGACACTTCTCTATATTGCCGAACGTCTGGAGACACCTGTGGGGTATTTCTTTACTTCCTCGCCGGATGAAGAGGGACGCTTTCTCAAAATTTCCGTTATCGTCCCTTTGAAAGAACAATTCCGTCTGAAAAATTACCGGGAATGCGAGCAGATCTGCGCGGAGCTTCCCTCTTACGCCATTGATGATGAGCTTGCTTACATTCTGGCGCTTTCCTATCTGCATACAGCTTCGGAACACGCATATGCGTTCGATTTCCGTACGGCTTGTGCGGACCTCGATAAAGCGGAAAGATTTTCATCCTCCTCCATCTACTGTGGAACGGAATTCAGCCGTGCGCTGTTGTTCTACCGCGATCTCATCCGCTCCTGCTGTACAGATAATCTGCCGGACAGCCTGTACGATCTCAGCATCTGCGGTGAATATGTACCGTATCACATGGTTCAGTATTTCATCGCGCTCAAGCAGCTCAAAGCGGGTGAATCTATTCCGTTGTCCCTGCCGCGTAATACCTACCCGGACAAGCACATCACTGCGCTGTCATCAGCCATGGATGATCATCCGACGGAAGGATTGAAAAAACTGCGCGATCTCTCCCTTGATCCTTCGCTTCCGTATTATATGCAGTACCGCGTTCTCTCCGATCTTGAAGAATGCGCCAACACAGTCGGCGATGTCCGTCTTGCGTACAGTTCATCACGGAGAAAGCTGGAACTGATCGAAAAGTTCAGAATTCTGTAAATCAAAAGGTGCTGTTGCAAGTAAAAGTTTTGGTTGATACCAACAAAATACCGTCTGCCCAAAAAACAGACGGTATTTTTATTTTGATTATTTGACAAACATTATAAACGGCTTCTGTCCAGATAATATCCTTTGTATCGCACGGAGCGGATCAGTTGTTTTCCGTAAATCTTCCGGATCGCTCGGTTTAGGCTGGAAATATGGACAGCTATGTTTCCGTCGATATTTTCTTCAGACTGGAGGACACGCGTATAACAGAAACGTCTGATTTTCTCCGGCGGGAAATACTGTTTTTGCTCAGAAAAAGCGTACAGATATTTGAAGATCATATATTCGCTGGTTTTCGGCTGGATAATATTCCCGAACAGTTCAAAATGCTGAAAGGAAAAGAACACGCCGTCTTTGGTCAGGACACCGAACGGAAATTCATATTCTTCTCCTATTTGCATCGTTCGCAGAAAGAATGCCTTCACCGCAGCCAGTGCTTCTTCTTCATCTCGGACACGCTGGGCATTCAGAGCGGAATTTACAAAGCCGTTTCCGATTACAACAGCAAAAATATGATCGTAAGGACCGTGCCGAAGCTCATTGAATGTGTCATAATCACAAACAATGAGCTTGACGGGCTGCAGATCCCATATTTCTTTGACGGAAGCCGTTGTACACGGATATCCCGCAGAAAAGATTTTTTCCCGCAGAGAATCCGGCGAAAAGTCCTGTCCGCTTCCGCAGATTACAATCATTTTTCCGTTCAGACGGAATGGACGCCGAGCTTGGCATCCGCGGAATCAGCGTCGAGTCCGTATTTCTTTGCCTTGCGGTATTCAAAGAACTTAGTCGCTACCTGTTCAAAGAGTGCGTAGGAGAGAACATCTTCTTCCTGTTCCATGTAAGGCTGCACTTTTTCACGGAGAGAATCAAGTTCCGGCGCAATCTTATCGGCAGGACGACAGGTGATCGGTTCTTCGTTTCCGATGATCTTCTTGACGAATTCCGGCTTGATCGGTGCGGGAGCCTGACCGTAGTCACCGCGGATCATACCCTTGAATTCCTTGGAAACGAGCTTATAGCGTTCGCCTGCGATGACGTTGAGAACTGCCTGCGTGCCGACAATCTGGGAGGTCGGG
>JAFQLN010000205.1 GCA_017414585.1 Clostridia bacterium
GGAAAAACTTTTTTGAAAAAAAGTTTTTCCCAAACCCTTTTCAAAAAACTTCAAACTGGATAAAATGACAAAGTTTGTGCAGATTTCTTGTTGAATTTACACTATACCTTGTCAACTCGTTCGTTTAAAAGTTTTTGAAGTGGGGCTCGGGGAGAAACTTTTTTCAAAAAGTTTCTCCCCGTCGAACTCACGTTATATTATGGTTCGGTCGTTCAGAATCCTTCTTCTTTCCCGCCAGTCCGGCATATACCGGTCCAGCAGGGCTTCGAATTCTTTCCCGTGATCCGGGACTTTCAGATGTGCCAGTTCGTGCAGGATCACATATTCCAGACATCCGACCGGCTTTTGCGCAAGCTGGAGATTCAGCCAGATTTTTCGTGTCCGGGTATTGCAGGTCCCCCAGCGTGTCTTCATGTTTTTCGTCTGCCATGAATCGCTGTACAGTCCCGTGACAGCCTCCCATTCCGGCAGGAGACGTCCGACCTGCTCCTTCAGCAGGGTACGGTACCATTCGTTTACCACCGTTTTCCGCTGTTCGAAGGTACTGTCCGGACGGACGGTCAGAATCGCACGCCTGTCCTCAAGGATCATACGGCTTTTACCGGAACCGGATTCCACGGACAGAAGATAGGGGACTCCGAACAGGACGATGGTCTCGCCGGATTCGTATTTCGGCTCGGGGGCGTATGGGTGTTCCGAGAGTTTTTTCTGCCGGTCACGGATCCAGTCCAGTTTCGGCAGAACGAACTCCGTGATCCGTTCCACAGATAGGCGCATCGGAGCGGAAATGCGCACTCTGCCGTCCGGCGGAAGAACATACAGGTGAAGATTCTTTATGTTTTTGCGCTGGAGTTCCACCGGAATTCCAGCGATCGTAAGCATGTGTTTTGTGTTTTTCATATGTTTTTACGTTTTTTCTTTTCTGAAAAATTCTTGAGATGTTCGTAAAAATGTGATATAATATCTGAAAGATCTGTTTTCGACCTGTTTTAGCTGCTATAGACGAAATTCTTACACAGGAGATGAAACGTAATTGTGAAAGCGAAAAGTCTTTCCAAAGATTTCACACAGGGAAACATCGCCCGTCAGCTTCTTCTGTTTGCGCTGCCGTTCATGGCGTCCAACGCCCTGCAGGTATTCTACAGCACCATTGATATGATTATTGTCGGCGAATATGTCGGGACCCCCGGACTTGCAGCGGTATCTCAGAGCAGCCTGATCCTGAATTTTGCCACGATGGTGTGTCTCGGTTTCTCCAATGCCGGGCAGGTACTGATTTCTCAGGCACTCGGCGCAAAGAAACGAAAAGAACTGAACGAGATCATCGGAACTCTGTTCACTCTGCTGATGATTCTTGCGCTGATTCTTTCCGGGATCATCCTCACCACCCGTCTGTGGATCATGGATGTTATGAACATTCCGGCAGAATCGTATGACATGGCACTGGATTATCTGGTCATCTGCGGGGCTGGTCTGATCTTTACGGCGGGATACAACATGGTGTCCGCTGTCCTGCGCGGGATGGGGGACTCCAAACGTCCGTTCCTGTTTATCGGCATTGCATCCGCGGTGAATCTGGTGCTGGATATCCTGTTTACGGGGATTTTTCAGTGGGGCGTTGCCGGTGCTGCATGGGCGACAATCACCGGGCAGGCGGTTTCCTTCCTGTTCTCTCTATACTATCTGTACCAGCGCAGGGAAGCGTTCGGATTTGACTTCCGGAAGGAAAGCTTTGTCATCAATAAAAACTACACGAAAATGATAGCCGGTCTCGGAACGCCGATGGCGATCCAGTCGGGCTGCATCAACCTTTCCATGATGTTCGTCAACTCGATGGTCAACGATGTCGGAGTGGTTGCTTCGGCGACCTTCGGCGTCGGCGTACGTATTGACGACATCGTAAACAAAATTTCGCAGGGGATCCAGCATGCCGCCATGCCGATGGTCAGCCAGAATATCGCGGCAAAGCAGGAAAAGCGCAGCCAGCAGATCGTGCATTTCGCGTGGATGTATTCCATCGCGCTGACGATCCTGTTCATGGCGCTGTATCTCGGTTTCGGCAAACAGCTCTTCATGGTGTTCTCCGACGACCCGCTGGTACACGAAATGTCCGGTACGTTCATCAAGGCAATTCTGTGGATGTTTCCCGCTCTGGCGATCATGCGCGGAACCAGCGCGTTCATTCAGGGGATCGGCAATGCACGCCTCAGCATGGTTCTCGCTCTTCTCGACGGCGTTGTTCTGCGGATCGGCCTCAGCTGGCTCTGCGGCATTGCGCTGAACTGGGGCTTCTACGGCTTTGTTCTCGGATATGGAGTAGCGGCGTACGGCTGTGCGATTCCCGGCATGATCTATTTCCTGTCCGGCACATGGAAGAAGCGGAGAACGCTTGCGGACGATCTGTAAGCGTTACAGAAGAACGAATTCGTTTTTGTCACTTTCCAGAATGCCTTCCTTGCGCAGTTTGCTGATTTCCGCGGACAGCCCGCTCCGGTCCACTTCAAGATAGTCCGCCAGTTCCTGTCGGTCAAAGGGGATCTGGAAACGGTTTTGACCGGCTTTCTTCGCCTGAAACATCAGATAGGTCATCAGCTTTTCGCGCGTCGAACGCTTGGAGGTGATCTCGATTTTCTGATGGAACAGGAGCGTTTTTGTGGCAAGGTCTTTCATCAGATTGAAGATCAGCTGCTGATGGAAACCGCAGTTGTTGCTGCAGGTGTGCAGGATATGCGCACAGTCGATCAGCATGACCTCGCACGGCTCATTGGCAATCACGGTAACGGGAATTGCCGGAACTTCCGCGCAGGCGAAGGCCTCCCCGAACACATCGGACGTGCCGCTTTCCGTCAGAATGCTCCGGTTTCCGTAATAGTCGATCCGGACGATCTGCACGGAGCCGGACAGCACAATTCCGATGTACTTTGCGGGGTTGCCTTCCGCGATGATCGTGTATTTTTTGTCGAACGATTCGACTTTTGCCCCGAGACAGACCAGCATGCGGAGCAGATTCTCCTCTTCGATCTGTTCAAACAGAGGACATTTTTGCAGAACTTCAAAATATTTTTTCATGTTTTTCTCCGATTGTTGAAATTTCAACATACTTTACAGTGGTATTATACTATAATAGTGCCATAAAAGCAAGAAGCAATTTCAAACAATATACGGAGGAAACCATGCTCAGAAAAATCATAAAGATAGATGAAGAAAAATGCAACGGCTGCGGCGCGTGTGCGGCTGCCTGTCACGAAGGCGCGATCGAAATGGTCAACGGCAAAGCAAAACTCACCCGTGAGGATTACTGTGACGGTCTGGGCGATTGCCTCCCGGCGTGTCCGACGGATGCGATCCGCTTTGAAGAACGGGAAGCTCCCGCGTACAACGAAGAGGCGGTACGGCAGGCAAAGATGAAGAAGCACGGGACCAAGCTCCCCTGCGGCTGTCCCGGTACTCAGTCCAAAGCAATCAAACGCGATTCCACGGCGATGTCTGCACCGGCTCCCATCGGCAGACCTCTGACGGGAACCAGTCAGCTCCAGCAGTGGCCCTGCCAGATCAAGCTTGTCCCGGTGAATGCACCCTACTTCGACAACGCGAACCTTCTGATCGCCGCCGACTGTACCGCATACGCTTACGGCAATTTCCATAACGACTTTATCCGCAACCATATCACTCTGATCGGATGTCCGAAGCTGGACGAAGGGGATTATGCGGAAAAGCTTACCGCGATCATCGCAAACAATAACATCAAAAGCGTGAAGATCGTACGCATGGAAGTTCCGTGCTGCGGCGGAATTGAAAACGCGGTCAGGCGTGCGCTTCAGGCAAGCGGCAAATTCATCCCGTGGCAGGTCGTTACCATTTCCACCGACGGAAAAATTCTCGATTAATTTTTGTTCAACATATAAAATTTCATTATTCAGGAGGATAAAACAATGCTGAACGCAAAAGTCCATGAACTGCTCAACACACAGATCAATAAGGAATTCTATTCCGCTTATCTCTATCTGCAGTTCTCCAACTATTTCAAGGCAAAGGGTCTTGACGGTTTCGCAAACTGGTACATGATTCAGGCGCAGGAAGAAAGAGATCACGCGATCCTGTTCTATCAGTACCTGCAGAACAACAATGCGGCGGTTACTCTCGAAGCGATCGACA
>JAFQLN010000206.1 GCA_017414585.1 Clostridia bacterium
AGCAGATTCTTACAGATTTTCGCGCCGAGAACAGTTTCAATCCGTGCGCACATTTCCATAGTGTCCGCGTGCTCGTGATCCACACGCGCGTAGGTGATTCCCAGACTGTCAAGCAGGTCATAGGAACGTATTTCTTTCGCAAGACGTTGTTCCGCGTTCAGCGGACGTCCGATTTGTTTTTCCATATCATTTCCTTTCTGCAGGCTGAAACCGAATTCTGCCTATTCCAGATTGTATTCCCATTATTCCGCCTTACCGGTATTCGGCAGCTCCCACCATGGTTCACAGTTGAACAAAAGTGCTATGGCTGTGGAAAAGCCGAAAAGGTCCATGCCGGATGTATTGTCCGGTGTTTTGTCCGCCCATGTCGTCCAGATGAAGTTGTTTTGGTTCCGGTTTGCATACGCGGTATCGGCATTGTTCTGGAGCCAGTAGAGAATCCCGGTGTCCCCGGCATATTCTGCATACCGGTAGAGCCAGCGGGTCAGAATTCCCTTGAAGCCGATCAGGTCGCCGCCGGAATTTTCTCCGTTGAGAACACCGTCCTTCATTTCCAGTCTGTTCATGGCATAATCCGCCGCTTTTGCCGCATAGGGGAGATACAGCTCATCTCCGTATTTTTCCGCAAGGAGCGTGCAGGCGCCGATGAAAGTCCCCTGATTATATGTGGATGCCCACTTGTTCTTTTCTCCTTTGAGGTTGTACGAGTCATACACAGCGCCCGAGGAAGAATCATACATATGGGCGAACTCCCAGTCCATCAGTCCCTTAGCTTTTTCGTAATAGCTGTCGTCGCCGAGCGCTTTTCCGAGCAGACAAGCCGCGATCGACGCAGGACAGTTGATGCAGGAATTTTTCGTCTGATTGTCCGTACGCCAGAACAGACCGCCGCCGAGATCATCGGAATACGCCCGCTTGTACATGGCGTCAAAATTGTTTTTGGATATGGTCAGATAGACTTCCTCGCCGGTCAGCAGATAGATTCTCGCGTATGCAATGCACATCCATGCAATATCGTCGTTGTATTCGTTGGACTGCCATGTTGTCTTTTCTCTCGCGCACTGTGCTCTGGCAATCTCCTTGTTATTGGTCATGTATGTGTCCTTCCCCGTCTGTTAGTATGCGTCGATATAGGATTCGAGAATCTCCGCCGCATCCCAGAAATGTGCGCCTTTCAGAATTCCGCGCTGGTAGAAAGTATCCGTAAATGCTTCGAGAATCACATCCCCCATATCCGTATACGCCGTATTGTGCACAGCGCTGACGGAATAATCTGCCGTACCTTTCACATACAGATTTCCCGGAAGTTCAACGGCAGGCAGGTTGTCTTCTGCGGCATAGTCCCCGAGAAACTTTTCGGTAGCCTGTGCAGTTGTACGATCGTCGTATCCGCAGATGACGATTTTGTTTCCCTTCACCGCGATGACATATTCGCCGGGCTTGAGGTCCGCTGTCATTTTCTCGCTTTCCGGACGGTTTGTCATGCCGATAAGAATCTCGGGAACTTCAGCAATCTGTGTCATATCCGCATTCTGTCCTGCCCAGTCCGTTGAGATTTTCACAGCAGAACCGATCTTTTCCTCCAGCACCCGACGCACGTTCAATGCCGCCTGCACAGTGGGAGAGTCGTTCTTTTCACCGTCGGGACGGATAACGGTATAAGCCGGCACACCGTCCGGTGCGATCTGTATGCTCTGCTGTATGACCGTTTCTCCGGCTATACCGGACTGCGTTCCGTTTTCAGTCTGTGCACACGCTGTCAGTGCGGGCAGAAGCATGGCAAGGCTGAGCAGAATCGAAACCGTTCTTTTCATTTTGATCATCCTTTCTGTTCCGGTGATCTGTTTCTGCTGCTATTATACCATATCCCGATACACATTTCCACCGAAATTCTGTTGAATCACCGCTTTTTTCGGATGAAATTCTGAAAACGAACGAACAAAAGACAAAACCGGTGCTCCCAGAAAGAACACCGGCAATACCCGATTCAGTTATTCAAACAAAGGTGTGGAGAAATACCGCTCCGCTGTATCGGGAAGTACGGTAACGACCGTTTTTCCTTCGCCAAGCAGATGTGCGAGCTTGATGGCAGCGGCAACATTCGTACCGGAGGAAATACCGCAAAGGATTCCTTCCTTCGACGAAAGTTCCTTGGAAACCCGAATCGCTTCCTCGTCCGCAATGATGCAGATATCGTTATAGATGGCAGTATTCAGAATGGGCGGAACAATACCGTCTCCGATCCCCATCTGCACGTGCGTACCGATCGAACCGCCGGAGAGAATCGCTGCATTTTCGGGTTCGACTGCCCAGATTACCATATCCGGATTGGCTTCGCGGAGCACTTCCCCGATTCCCGTGATGGTTCCGCCCGTACCGATGCCGGAACAGAATCCATGTATCGGCTTTCCGCAGTCAGCAAGGATTTCCGCCGCAGTCTGGGAACGCTGTACCGCCGGATTTGCCGGATTCTCGAACTGCTGCGGCACGAACACATTGGGGTCTTCATCCCGCATCCGCAGAGCTGTTGCCAGACATTCTTCAATACACGCACCGATATTGCCCGCGTCGTGGATGAGAATCACTTCCGCACCGTAATGCTCGACAAGCAGGCGGCGTTCCATGCTGACTGAATCGGGCATGATGATCTTCGTTTTATAACCGCGTACTGCTCCGACCAGAGCCAGACCAATCCCCTGATTGCCGCTTGTCGGCTCAACGATGATGGTATTTTCGTGAATCAGACCTTTTTCTTCCGCATCGCGGATCATGTTGTAAGCAGTTCTTGTCTTGATGGAACCGCCGACGTTAAGACCCTCGAATTTGACGAGAATTTCCGCACAGCCGGGTTCGGACATCCGGTTCAGACGGATCAGAGGTGTATGCCCCATAGCCTCCAGAATATTGTTATATATCATAATGTTATCCTCAAATCACGGTAAATTCGCAGAATGAATGCGCGTGGTGTCATTATAGCACATTGCGCAGGCAATTACAAGAGGTTCTCTGTATCGAAATAATAATTCCGCAGTTTTTTCCGCAGACAAAGAAAACTGACATCCGAAGATGCCAGTTATTCTTATTATATTGATTTATATTGATCCGGATTACTGTTCGCCGGCATCTTCGAGCTTTGCAAGGAACTTTTCCATAATCTTCGCCCATACCTTTTCGGAGGTTCTGAAGCTGGAGGAGATCGCTTCCTTGCCGCCGCCGAGGTTGTTGCGGAAGAAGTGGTTGATATCGCTGAGCGCGTTGGAGTAGAGTGTTACAAAGTCAGTGGAAACGTGGCTTGCGATGAGGTCGATCATACGGCCGGAGTCGGAGTCACGGGTGAACTTAACCTTGAGCGCTACTTCGTAGTATGCGGGAGATACCTGCTTGTAGGATTCGGAAGCCATTGCTTCGAGAGTTGCGGAAATAACTTCCGTGTTTTCAACAGCAGTGGTAGGAACACCGAACAGCGTTACGGAGTCGTGGATTCTGGTATTGTAGTTTGCCTGGTTTTCATCGTACTTCGGAAGGGGAATGATCTTGAAGTTGTCTTCCATTTCGCGCAGGTAAATCGCGGACTGGTAGAGCTTGTTGATGGTGATCATGTATCTTCCTTCGTTGAACTTGGTCATCAGCGTGATGGAGTCGTCGGTAGAAGGCTGAATGAAGCCCGGGTTGCCGTGGGTGAGCTTGTAGAGCTTTTCATATGCGGAAATGGTGTGTTCGTTATTGAGGGAGATGTAGGGGTTGCCATTGTCATCGACTCTGCCGAATTCAACCATCAGACCCGCACACATACCATCGATCAGGTCATTGTAAACGAGAGCGAGACCGAGCGTGTCGTTTGCATCAACAGCGCCGTCCGCATTTCTGTCTTCGTAAACTGCGGAGGTATATTCGTAAAGCTTGTCAATGGTCCAAGCGCCTTCATCTACGACATCGTAGATATTCTGTCCTGCGTAGTAGTTGTTCCAGATGGTGTCGTTGACATAGGTTACATACATACCGCCGGTATAGCGGAGTGCGAGGTCACCGGTTGCCCAGAAAACCTTGCCCTTGTAGGACATTGCGTCGATGTACATGGAGCCCCAGTATTCACGCTTGAAATCGTTGTACGGGAAAGACGCCATATTGAGAAGCATATTTTCGCTTGCGAAGGAAGCACCGAAATACTGGTACAGACCGATTACATCATAGTCATCGGAGCCCGCGTTTACAGAAGTACGTACAAGGGGAGCTACGGTGTTGCCGCCCTGCAGACAGTCAACAAGCGAAATTTCAACATTGAGACGGTCACTTACAACGAGGTTACGGTTGAAAACTGCGGAGTCAACAACATCGCCGGTGTCTTCTTCAACGCGAATGGAAAGTTCGGAAAGGTTGCCGTTTGCGCCTTCTTCAACAATGAAACGCATCTGCTTGCCTTCAAAGTCCATCTTTTCGGGCATATCATCGAGGAACTTTCTGGTTTCTTCTTCACCTTCGCCGTTTGCATTTGCGTTGCCGGATGCATTTGCAGAGTCATTGCTGGGGTTCACCTTACTGTCAGAACAGGCGGCGAGAGGCAGCAGCATCAAGCTGGCCATGAGTGCGCACAGAATTCGCTTAAACATATGGAAGAACTCCTTTAATTTGGAATTATTAAGAATAGAACCGGTTTTTATGCAATACAACCGGTCGTTGTTTTCATTATAACACAACTATTAGATTTTTACAAGGGGGTTGCCTACGAATTCTCACAGCCATGGTGTACGAAATTTTCATCTTTTTACATTTTTTTCATGTGGATTATTTATTATAATATTTCTTTTTCCGCTGTTCAGTGCAGATTTTAAACGCCCCCCCTTGTTCCCTGTTCCGAATTGTGGTATAATGATAATAAGACATTCCATGAAATTCCATCAGATCTGAAAGGACAAGTTTATGAAAGTAACCGAAAAATTCTCTCTGCACGGTATTGCAGACGAACGGCAGCGTCTGACCGTCTTCCCCGTCCGCGTCGTCACCACACAGGGCAATGTCCGCGGTGAAAACCACCTGACCGAATATAAACCCGCGCAGGTTGCCATTTACGGCTATCACGATCAGTGTGTGCTCGACAACCGCAATTCCGATACCAATGCCGGCGTTCTTGTCGATTTCGGACGGGAACTGCACGGCTCGCTCAATGTCTCCGTCTGGAGAACAAACGGCTATGCACGCTTCATTGTCCGTCTCGGCGAAAGCGTTTCAGAAGCGCTCACCCCCATCGGCGTCAAGAATGCAACCAATGACCACGCAAACCGCGATATGCAGTTCGCCTGCAGTCAGTGGAGCTCCAACGAAACCAACGAAAGCGGCTTCCGTTTCGCTTACATTGAACTGACTTCTCCCGATATGTTCGTGGAAATCCGTTCGATCACAGCGACGTTCATTTACCGCGACATTCCTTACCGCGGCTCTTTTGTATGCAGCGATCCGAAAATCAATCAGATTTACGACACTGCAGCTTACACCGTGCATCTGAATATGCAGCGCTACCTCTGGGACGGCATCAAGCGCGACCGTCTG
Organism: Clostridia bacterium; assembly: GCA_017414585.1. The sequence continues at coordinate 5,545 of JAFQLN010000206.1, forward strand.
GTCTGGGCAGGCGACATGAACACGGAACTTGCGACCATCCTCGCGGTATTCGGTGAAAATGAAGTGGTTCCCAAGTCCCTCGATCTTGTCCGCGATGTCACACCGACCAGCGATTCCATGAACGGCCTTTTCTCCTACAACCTCTGGTGGATGCTCTGCCACTGGGAATGGTACAAGGGAACGGGCAATTACGACTATCTCGCAAAGCAGCGCGATTATATCAAGGAAATGCTTAGCCGTTATCTGCAGTATATTGACGAAAACGGGTCGGAAATTCTGCCGAACGGACGATTCTTCGACTGGCCGACGCAGAACCACCCCGACGCCAAGCACGCCGGTCTGCAGGGTCTTCTCCGCTATGCACTTCTCGGCGGCGGCGAAATCATGAAAACTCTCGGTGAAAGCGAAACGGCTGCCGAATGCTTCATTGCGGCTGAAAAACTGCTCCGCCACAGACCCGATCCCGGTGCATGGAAACAGCCTGCGGCGCTTCTCGTCATGGGCGGCGTTATGGACGCGAAGGAAGCATTTGACAACTGCATCTCCAAGGGCGGCGCCGAAGGTTTCTCTACCTTCCTCGGTTACTATACCCTCTCCGCAGTCGCAAAAGCAGGCGAATACAATGCCGCGCTCGACATCATGCGCAGTTACTGGGGTACCATGCTCGATATGGGTGCGACGACCTTCTGGGAAGACTTTGACATAAACTGGGCAAAGGGTGCGACGCCGATCACGGATATCGTCCCCGAAGGCGGTATCGACGTCCACGGTGACTTCGGCAACCACTGCTACGTGAAGCTGCGCCACAGTCTCTGCCACGGCTGGGCATCCGGTCCCGCACCGTATCTGGCAGCCAATGTGCTCGGTATTCAGCCGGCTGCTCCCGGATGCAGAATCGTTCGTTTTGCACCGCATCTTTCCGGTCTCGACTGGGCGAAGGGAACATACCCGACTCCTTACGGCGATATTGAAGTGGAAATCACGAAGACAGGCAGCAGATGCTCGGCACCCGACGGTGTCCAGATCGTTGAAGCATAAAGGAGTCTTCTATGACTGATGTTGTAGCCGCATTGATCCGGCAGAACGGAAAATTCTTCATCGCACAGCGTCCCGAAGGAAAAAAACGCGCGCTTCTCTGGGAATTCGTCGGCGGCAAAGTTGAACCCGGCGAAACCCACGAGGAGGCTCTGCGGCGCGAATGCATGGAAGAACTGGGCATATCCGTAGAGGTCGGTGCGCTGTTCATGCATGTTGTCCACAAATATCCGGACGTAACGGTGCCGCTCTACCTCTACACATGCACCATCACGGACGGAGAACCGCAGAAACTCGAACATCGGGCACTTGCCTGGATCACGCCGGAAGAAATCGACGATTATGCATTCTGTCCGGCGGATACCGACATTCTTGCGAAAATCAAAGCGGAGTTTTCTCCCGTCATCCGCACCGGAAAATACCGGCATTTCAAGGGAATGGAATACGAAGTGATTGCTGTTGCAAAGCACTCGGAAACGCTCGAGGCGATGGTCGTATACCGCGCTCTGTACGGGGACGGCGGATACTGGGTTCGTCCGGCTTCCATGTGGAACGAGACGGTTGAGCGGGACGGAAAAGTTTTTCCCCGCTTTACCTATCTCGGAGACTGATCTGGTCTTATTAAAAAAGTAAATTCTGGCACTTGCGTATATACCAGTTTTGCAGTATACTGTATCCATCGTTTTTTTGGAGGTTCTGCAAATGAAAAGAGCTGTTACCATTCAGGATATATCCTGCTTCGGCAAGTGTTCGGTCACGGTTGCCCTGCCGCTGATCTCAGCTATGGGGGTAGAATGTGCGGTCATTCCGACAGCGGTTCTTTCCACCCACACAGGAGGATTTACGGGGTACACTTTCCGCGATCTGAGCGACGACATTCCCGCGATTACGGATCACTGGAAAAAGGAAGGACTCACCTTTGACGGTGTTTACACAGGATATCTCGGCTCCCCCGCACAGGCGCAGATGATAGAGGACTTCATTGACGACTTCTCCCCTTCTCTCGTGTTTGTGGATCCGGTTATGGGAGACAACGGCAAACTGTACGCCGGTTTTGATCAGACCATTGTGGATGCCATGGCAAAACTCTGCGGCAAAGCGGACATCATCGTTCCGAACATGACGGAAGCCGCTTTCATGCTCGGTGAGACATACCGTGAACGCGGAGATTACGACATGGAATACGTCCGCATGATTCTGCGCAAACTCACCGGACTGGGCGCAAAGACTGCCGCGCTGACCGGTGTGATGATCGACGGAAAGAATCAGGGTGTCGCTGCTTACGATTCCGTCCATGATACATTCACGGAATACTTCGCCCCGCATCTGCCTCTTTCCTGTCACGGAACGGGCGACGTCTTCTCCGCAACCATGTTCGGTGCTCTGCTCCGGGATAAAACGCTGTATGATTCCATCCGAATTGCGGCTGACAACACCTGCAGCTGCATCAAGGCAACCGACGGAGACAGCAATCACTGGTACGGCGTCAAGTTTGAAGCGTGCATTCCCGCGCTCGTCAGAATGCTTGACTGATATCACACGAAACCGAAAAGACTGCCCTCTGCACGGAGGATCTTCCGTACAGGGACAGTCTTTTTTTCTGTTCTTTATCCGATAATTTTTCTGAAAGCATTCTGCGTGTCTTCACAGAGATCGGCAAGACAGCCGCACACAGTATCCGTGAATCCTCTGTATCTGCGCAGATCTTCTCCCCAGAATTCCGTGCATCCGGCAGCGGCATCCACAAATTCCTGAATCGGCAGTGCACTGTGCGCCGCGAAAAATTCCAGCACCGCACGATCGTCGCGTACCACATATTCCGTACCGTCCGCACGCACGGCATGAAGACCGTCTTCACGCAGATCGGAGGACGAATAGAATGCCAGCAGTGCCGCGAAGGAGAAGGTCAGCAGCTTCGGCAGTTCTCCGTGCTGTGCGTAATGATCCCGCAGAGACGGCAGTACGCGCGCTTTCCACTTGGAAACGGAGTTGAGCGAAATCGCCAGCAGTTCATGGTCGATGAAGGGATTCTCAAACCGTTCGAACACGGCATCGGCGAAGGCGTTTACATCTTCTCTGTCCAGCGGAACCTGCGGCGCGATTTCTTCCATGACAGCCTTCCTGACAAACGCACCTGTAACGGAATCCTGCATCATATCGCGGACGATGTTCTTCCCGTACAGCCAGCCGCCCAGAACCGAAGAGGTATGCGCACCGTTGAGAATGCGCACCTTGCGTTCCCGGTAGGGCTTCTGATTATCGGTGAAGACCACGGGAAGTCCCGCTTCTTCAAAGGGGAGTTCGCCGCGGATGTCCCGGTCGGATTCGATCACCCAAAGCCCGAAGGGTTCGCCTACGTCCAGCAGCTCATCCCGGTATCCGAGGGATTCGCAGAGGTCATCCGCTTCCGCAGCAGGATATCCGGTGACGATGCGGTCAACAAGGGTACTGCAGAAGATACAGCAATCTTTCAGCCAATCCGTAAATCCGGCGGGCAGGCTCCAGACTTGGGCAAGACGCAGAACGCAGGATTTCAGCTTGCCGCCGTTGTTTTCGATCAGTTCCACGGGTAGAAGGATCACGCCCTTGTCTTCCGCTCCGTCAAAGGCAAGATACCGCTCGTAAAGGAATTTTGTCAGCTTGCAGGGATAGGTCGCAGGCACGCCGTCCATGCTGTCGCTTTCATCCAGCACGATGCCGGCTTCGGTGGTGTTGGAAATAACAAAGCGCACCGTCGGGCACTTTGCAAGTTCTGCGAGGTTATCCCATGTATCCGCACCGTCCACAGCGCGGTCAACGGAAGTGATAATCCGGCTGGTATTGACCACTTCCCCGTTTTCCTGTCCGCGGAGAATGACGGTGTAGAGGCAGTTCTGCTTCCGGAACCGTTCCAGCGAACCGTAGGAAATGGGTTTGACGATGGCGATACTGCCGTTGAAATCCGTTTTTTCATTGATGATGTCGATCATCCAGTCCGCGAAAGCTCTGAGGAAATTGCCCTCGCCGAACTGGACAACACGGATCGGACGATCTATTTTTTCGATATTCAGCTCAGTGATATGTTTCATGTCTGCCTCCGTATGCATATTCTAAATGAAGTAATTTTACAGCGTCACACCGTCTTTGAAAATTGCGAGATCGTGCCGGTCAAGGGCTTCCGATTTCGCGCGGGTTTTTCCGGATGCAAGATCCAGCACATACCCGAGAAATTCTTCCGCTAGCGCATCCATGCTCACACCGTCCAGAAGCTGTCCCGCGTCAAAGTCGATCCATGACCGCTTTTTGTTGTACAGCGCCGTATTGGACGAAATTTTCACCGTGGGAACCGGACATCCGAAAGGCGTTCCGCGTCCCGTTGTGAACAGAACCATCTGTGCCCCAGATGCCATCAAGGCTCCCGATGCAATCAGGTCATTCCCCGGCGCCTGCAGAAGGGACAGTCCTTTTTTGCGGATTGCGTCCCCATAACGGAGAACATCTTCCACCGGTGCCGTTCCGCCCTTCTGCGTACAGCCGAGGGATTTGTCTTCCAGCGTGGTGATCCCACCTGCTTTGTTGCCGGGGGAAGGATTTTCGTCCGTCTTTTCCCCGTACCGCTGGAAATACGCTTTGAAATCGTTGATCAGTGCCACGGTATCCGCAAACTGCTTTTCTGTCCGGCAGCGGTTCATCAGAAGCGTTTCCGCACCGAACATTTCCGGCACCTCCGTGAGAATGGCTGATCCGCCCTGCGCGATGATTCTGTCTGACAGCGCACCGAGGAGCGGATTGGCTGTGATGCCGGAAAAACCGTCCGATCCGCCGCATTTCAGTCCGATGACAAGATCGGACGCATCGCATTCCGTCCGGCGGAAAGTGTCGGCATAGCGGCACAGGTCTTCAAGGAACGCAAGTGCATCGGCAATCTCGTCTTCACAGTCCTGTGCTGTGAGGAATTTCACCCGGTTTTCGTCCCACTGTCCCATGACTTTTTTCAGCTCGCCGATATGTCCGTTTTCGCACCCCAGTCCGACGACCAGTACAGCCGCCGCATTCGGATGACGGATCAGTCCAGACAGATAGCGGAGCGTGTATGCCTGATCGTCACCGAGCTGGGAACAGCCGTAGGGATGGCAGAAGGAGGTGACGGCGTCGATGTTTTCGGTTTTGTATTGCTGCGCACGGGCTTCGATCTCCCGCACGATGCTGTTGACGCATCCGACCGTCGGCACAATCCACACTTCATTCCGGATACCGACAGACCCGTCAGGGCGTTTGTATCCCATGAAAGTGCGCGGTGTTTGGGGCAAAAGATCACGGAAATCGGGTGTATATGTATAGGTAAGCTGTCCGCTCAGGTTGGATTTCACGTTATGCGTATGAACATGGCTTCCGGCGGAAATGTTCTCCGAGGCATGACCGATGGGACAGGCGTATTTGATGATATTTTCTCCTGCGCCAATGTCACACAAAGCGATCTTATGTCCCGCGGGAATGGGATCGGATGCGGTTACGGTGTGCTTTCCCACTGTCAGAACAGTTCCCGCTTCTATGGCTTCTGCGGCGACTGCCACGGTGTCCGCAGGATGAATTTTTACAAGTTTCATGTTATTCCTTCCGGTTATCGCATCAGTTCGTCGTAGTCAAAATACTCCAGCATACCGGGGATGATATAGCTCAAAGTATTGTCATAGGAAAGAGGATACTGCGAAATAATCTGCTTTTCAATACTGGTGAGCAGTTTTTCTCCGTACACACGCTTCACACCGGTGAGGTATCCTGCCATAATGCCGTACACACCTTCCTGTTCGTCACAGTAAAGGGTGATATCGTCGATATGCAGAACATCGCGCACCATGTCGATCGTCCGGAGCACGTGATAGGTCTGCATCGCCGCCATGCTGTCATCCATGTACATGAGATCACAGCACATTTTGTACATCGTGCCGTAACGTCCGTGGTAGCCAGACCATCCCCACAGCTTCGCCTGTTCAAGCGCACCGACGCCGGGCAGATCGACAACGAGCACCTGTTTGCCCGCATCGCACTGTTCCTTGATCCATTCCTCGTGTTCGCAGATCGCACGGCTGCCGTTGTCCCAGAGGGCGATAATGGTTTCAGCCTGAATCGGATGCGGGTTGTCCCCGTTTGCAATGATGGCGCCGAACGCACAAAGCTGCTTCTGCACCCACCACATAATCGCCTTGCCCGTGTAGCCGTTGATATGACAGTCGTTGAACTGGTCGGAAATACGCACCCACGGCTTCGACGGAATGCGTGCATAATTGACTTTCTCGGTCAGCCACGCCTCTGCCTCAGCGGATTTTCTGTTCTTTCTGAGTTCTGCGGCACGTGCGCGTGTTTCATCCGTGATGGCAATCGCATCTTCAAAAGCACCGAGGACGTTTCCGCACGCAGTAGCCTGCATCTCTTTCACCGGAATCGGCTTGTAGTTCGTGGGATGTTTTCTCTCTACACCGAACACACGGCAGAAGAAATCGGCAGCTTCTTCTCCCTGCTCCTGCGGATAACCGTGGCAGGTATTGACCTCGAAGATTTCAATGTTTTCTTCCTTGCCGTACAGTGCGTAGATTTCCTTCATTTTGTCATACACTTCGTACGCGCCTTCGATCGGGAAAAAGTCCGAGCTTGCCGTGAGGATGAGAGCAGGTTTCGGCGCGAAAATGATATACGGTTCAAAGTGGTCGAATCCGTAAACCGCGCAGCCCGGCCAGATCTGTTCGGAGTCCTGGGACTGGTTGGTGTAGAGAATTTCGCGGCGGGTTGTCGTGAAGCAGGCGGGAGCTGCAGCGGCAATTCTGTCATCACAGGTCATGATGGACAGAGACTGCAGACCACCGCCCGAGCATCCGGTTACGCCGATGCGGGCAGGGTCGATGATTTCGGGTCTGGTGAGCATATAGTCCACCGCCGCAAACTGGTCATTCATGAAGTAGCTTTCAAGGAAACGTCCGGTTGCCAGCGAAGGAATACCGCACAGATCATGATCGCCGACCGCATCTCTGGTAATAAACTCACCCGTTTCGCGCTTGTAGAAACTGTGGCGTTCGCCCTGACCGACGGGGTCAACGGCAAAAACGACAAGTCCCGCTTCTGCAAGTGTCTGGCTGATACGCTGATACGGATCGGACATCCGCGCTTCGACCGTGTGACCGGACAGAAAGAGCACGGCTGCCTGCGGACCGGTCAATCCCTTCGGAATATACATGGAAGCGGTGACATAGGCGCCTTTTCTTGCACGGAACACAATGCTTTCCACCATATAGGTTCCGTTGTCGCGCACACCCGTAATCTGTGCATCGAGCGGACAGTCCCGTTCGGGAATTCCGCCGATTTTTTCGATGAAAGTTTCGCGCATTTTCTTTGCGTGCGCTTCGACTTTTTCGACGGTGTCGAGCTGGTTGCGCTGTGCATCTCCCGCATCGAGATGTGTATGATGACGACGGGAGATAAACTCATTCAGCTGGGTTGCTCTGCCGCTGAAGCCGGAAGGATTAAATGACGCATACGGCTTGAATTCGTTTTCCATCCTTTACACCTTTCTGAATACGCTGAGGTATTCTCTGACTTTGCTTGTTTCCATATCCGCATCAATACCGACGCAGGAGAAGCACAGCTTCCGATCGGAACCGAATGCACGGATTGCTTCTTCCGTTTTTTCTTTGATCGTTTCATACGTATCCTTCCGCAGTGTGACGGGAGAATAGCGGATACAGGAAATGATATCCCGCTCTCCGATCGCTTTCGCTATCGCAGAAAGATCGCTGCCCGCGCCGATTTCCAGAAAATTCAGGTTCGGTACACGCAGATATCCCTCTATGACATTTTCCATGTTGGAGCCGCAGTGGTGGATACCGAAATGCGGAAACGCCTGCGCCAGACGGATATCATGTTCCAGTAGATTGTCGCAGTACTGCTCGCACGAAATCATGGTTACCGAACAGTTGCTGGTCAGATATACGTCCGGACAGACCTGCTTTACAATCGAAGTTACCCCGCCGGACACCATGGGAGATACGCTGTACAGTCTTCTTCCGATATCCAGCGACAGATCCGTGATCAGCCGAAACAGCTTTTCGTTCCGGTCGCTGTCATCGTAATAGTCAATCAGGAGATCCTCTCCGCGCAGATCCATGGCAATATTCTGAATGCCCATCAGATTGATTGCGCTTTCGATATAACCGAACTCCTTCAGCATATCGTCAATCTGCTTCTGCACCTTCTGCCATATCGGATGCCTGTCGAGATCGGGCAGACGGAGGTTTTCGATCTCCTCCGCACTGAGATTGGCTGACAGCACCACGGGCGCATCGTTCTTGCTGAACTCGATCTCGCAGCCGAGAATCTGGGAATACAGAAATCCGCACGCGACAAGGTCCGAAAAGAGAATCGGGCGTTTTTCTGGATTCTTTTCGCCGATGCCGAAGTCTCCGAAATATTCGTAGAGCGTCCGGCGCATCTTCACGTCGGCATCCAGACGATAGTCCGCGTCAAACCAGAATTTCTCGTCAAATTCAATTCCCGCGTTCTTATACCACCATGACGGATGAAAGGTGATATCCACATTGTATTTCATCGTTTCATCCATCCTCAATCAGTCAAAAAATCTGGGCAGCCACTTCCGGTTTGCGTTGATGAGATCATCGCAGAGTGCGGGGATTTCCGAGAAGTCCATCGTGCCGGTAGACGGATCCAGACTCATCGCTTCCACAAAGAGTCGTCTGTCGCCCTTCAGTGCTGCTTCCACAACCATGTCGATGATGCCGGTATGCAGGTAGCAGAGGTGGTGAACCGGTCTCGGAAGATCGCCTGCCGGAAGCGGTGTGATCGAACCGTCTTTTTCCTTCCGTACAAGCGTTTCCACAACGGATCCGAGCGGAAGATTCGTGATCTGACCGACATTCGGACAGCAGCAGATCGTGACCATTTCGGTCTTGTCTATGTAGGACTGCATGATGCCCGCGATTTCTTCTCCGGAACGGCTGAAGCTGACCGGTTCCTCACCGCTTGCAACACGGTCGATGTACTGCTTCTGAAGAACTTTGTCGAGTCTTCTGGAGTCAACCGTCGTCTTGAGCACACCGTACTTCATGCCGAAACCGTTCTGGTTATTGCAGAGGGAGGACATGAATTCGATCAGGTGGCGGTCGCCGGGGATCGGGAGATAGCCGAACTGCCGGCAGAGCGCAAGCATCGCCTGTGCATTATTGACGTAGGAGTTGGTTGCCTGCTGGTTTGCCATCTGCGGATGCAGGGTTTCGTTTTCGAGCGCAAACTGATAGATCTTGTCGAGGACATCTTCACCTTTATAGGTTGCCTTTGTCAGCCAGATGTAGTGGTCCAGACCCGCAACGGTGTATTCAAACCCCTGTTCCTGCAGGTAGGAGTAGAGATATGTACCGATATGCATTCCCTGCGGACGCTGGATGCCGAAAATCTTGGTCGTGAAGTCGCCGAGCTTGTGGATCTCATGGCAGATGCCGTACACGGTGACGGTCTTTGCGGGAAGGTTGAATGCCTTGGTAACAGGGTTCATGGGGTTGGTAACGTTGAGCAGACTCGCGCCGGGGCAGACTTCTTCCATTTCCTGCGTGATGTCGTAAGCAACCGGAACGGTTCTCAGCGCAGCCGACATACCGGAGATCCCGCAGGTCATGGAAACCGGCAGACGAACGCCGTATTTCACGGGTATTTCGAGGTCGTTGAAAAATGCATCCATGGCACCGGGGGAGAAGGTTGTCAGGACAAAGTCACATCCCGC
>JAFQLN010000207.1 GCA_017414585.1 Clostridia bacterium
GCAGAACCGACACACAGCCTGCCGTGCTGATTGCGCAATAAGACGTTGTTACCGTGCAGGAAGAAGCGGGGGAGGTACCGCCGTTTGAAGCCCTTCTTCGGGACGGATGTGTCTGGGGACGCGGCACACTCGACACTAAGGTGACCTTCAACGGAATCCTGTACGCGGCGGAAAAGCTGATTGCCGAAGGATTCGTTCCCGAGAGGGATGTGTATTTTGCCTTTTCCGGCGGCGAAGAAGTCAGCGGCATGGGCGCAGTCCGGATCGTTGACTACTTTGAAGAAAACGGCATTGAACCCGCTTTTGTTCTGGATGAAGGCGGAGCCGTGGTGGAAAATGTCTTTCCGGGCGTGAAAAAGCCGTGCGGACTGATCGGCATCGCGGAGAAAGGGATGTTCGATGTCCGTTATACGGTTCAGTCCGGCGGGGGGCATGCATCCGCTCCGAAACCCGGCGCACCCGTGGATCGTCTGTCCCGCGCCTGTATCGCCGTTCTGTCGCATCCTTTTCCCGTGCATCTGACCGAACCGGTGCGGCAGATGTTTGATACACTTGGGCGGTATTCCACCTTCCTCTACAGGGTGATTTTCGCCAATATCCGGATATTTCTTCCCGTTCTTGATCTGCTCTGCAAAAAGAGCGGCGGGGAGCTGAATGCACTGATGCGCACGACTGCGGCATTCACCCAGATGAAGGGATCGGATGCCACCAATGTCATTCCGCCGACAGCTTCCATGGTATCGAACATTCGCCTCAATCCTGCGGACACCATGGACTCCGCACTCGCTCATCTGGAGCAGAGCATCGGAGATGAACGAGTAAAGATCGAAGCGGTGTACGGCATGAACCCGAGCCGCATCTCCCGGACCGACTGTGAAGGCTGGGAGAAAGTTGCTGCGGCTGTGGCATCGACATGGAAGGGCTGTATCGTTTCGCCGTACCTGATGGTGCAGTGTTCCGATTCCCGGCATTACGGCAGAATTTCCGACCGCGTCTACCGCTTCTCCGCTATGGACCTCACCGCAGAAGAGCGTTCGACCATCCACGGCAACAATGAACGCATCCGCACGGACTGTGCCTGCCGCGCTGTGGAATTCTATATCCGGCTGATGCAGTCCTGCTGAGGAATGTGCGGAAATTGCTTTTTTCGATGCCTGATAATTGCTATTGGAATACGGAAAAATGGGGCTGTCGCAAGTAAAAAAAGTTTTGGTCGAGCTTTTTCAAAAGCTCGTGGGGTTCAAAGGGGCAAAGCCCCAGGTCGAGCTCCGCAGAGCTCGAAATACCCAAGACTTCTGATAAAGTTCCTCTTTTTGGTTCTTTTTCTCCTCGCTAAAGGAGAAAAAGAACGAATAAACAGTCTGGATACAAATCAAGGCTGTCGCATTTCGGAAAATCTCTCCTTAGTGCGACAGCCCCATTTCTGCTTTGCTTTCAGTTTTCGTACTGCGCATATTCATGCAGCAGGCGCATATAGATTTTGTAGTTTTCCAGAGAGACATCCGGCGGGGTCTGATGATCCACACTGGGGATGTAACGTCCGGACTGAATGGCAGGCTTGATCCGCTCGAATTCCGCGCGCATTGCTTCCTCGCCGTTTTTCATGACAGTCTTGTCGTATCCGCCGATCATCAGAAAATCGGGATGGTTCTTCCGGATGCGGTTGACATCCACGCCTGCCATGCGTTCGAGCGGAAGGACGCCTTCGATGCCGCATTCCTTGAACCATGGGATCAGCGGTTCCACATCGCCGTCGGTGTCAATGAAGACCTTGGTACCGTGCGCTTTGATGATGGGAATCAGTTCCTTGTAGAACGGAACCATGAACTTTTCAAACAGTTCATGCGAGATCATCGGACCGCTGTTGTAGGACATATCTTCCGCAAAAGTCATGAATACGGGATTGATCCGATCGTAAATCAATTCCAGCACTTTTTTATTGAAATCGCATAGATCACGGTTGATCTGCAGCATCAATTCCTCTTCGTCGTAGAATGCGTACAGATGCGGTTCGATGCCGAGGAGAATGCGCGGGAACCAGAAGAACCCGTCCAAAGTGAACCACGGAACAAACTCTCCGTTAGGGTCGAGCCTGCCGTATTTGTCAAGCTGATTTTTGATCTGCTCCAGCCGTGCTTCTGTAAACAGATATTTGTTCCGGAATTCTTCATAATCCTCTGCATGGAAAAGAATGGGGGCACCGTGCGATGCTGCACCCGGACATCCGGGACCGCGGCCGCCGAACCAGGACTGCCAGTGCTTGTCCTGACCGAAATAGCGGTTGATCGGCTGCGGCAGTCCGTCCGAAATGCGCGGCAGTCCTTCTTCATACCAGCGGTTTGTCGTCAGATTCCACCAGCCTGCCCATTCAATGATCGGTGTTCTGTCGGCTTTTTTGCCGTTCAGAACGGCTTCAAAGCGTTCTCGGTTTGTCATAGTGTCGTTTTTCCTTTCTTCTGCAATGGCTTTGTCAAAGTGTTCTGTATTTGTTTTCTGCGGCAGAGCGGCATTGCCCTCGGGCTCCTGCCTGTACAGATTGGGTGTCATATTGTGGAAGCTCTTGAAATGCTGGATAAAAACCGCAGCGGAATTGTACCCCACCCGGTCGGCAATCTGCGCAACGGAGAGATCCGTGGTCTGCAGCAGCTGCTGGGCGTGGCTGATGCGGCACATATGCATATATCGGTAGGGCGTCATGCCGATCTGCTTTTCAAACAGACGGATGAGATGGTGCTTGGAATAGCAGGTCAGTTCCATAAAATCTTCCAGATGCAGCGGCTGATCGGCATTTTCCTGAATAAATGCGGCGAGTTCGCTGATTTTCGGATTGTTCAGATAATTCTGCCTCGATGAGTTTTCCGCCAGTGCCCGCATCATGACCGTCAGAAGCGCGGAAACGA
>JAFQLN010000208.1 GCA_017414585.1 Clostridia bacterium
ATAGGCTTGGCTGCGAAAGAGGCCTATGGAAATTTTGAAGAAAAAATTTCAAAGATGACAGAGCTTAAGGATTACTTTATACCCGATCAGCCATCCGTGCTGCTCAGGGATTTCGGCTGTGATTATTCAGAAATCCCGGAAGAATATAAGAAAATCCCGAAATATTTGTTTTAATAAAAAAATACCGTTCTTACTCTTTGGAGAGCAGGAACGGTATTTCTGTTTTACGGCTTATTCAAAATCTTTGCAGGCTACAAGGTTCGTGCCCTTTTCGATAAAATCGGCGAGAAGAACATCACCGGTTTTCACGGGAGCGGATGCTGTGTACGCACGAACGACCGTCATTGCATCAAACAGCGTTTCCTTGGGAATGGCACGGTCGGTCTTGACGGGGAGCATCTTCTTGCCGTCCGCAGTCTGGACTGTGACAGTGGAAGTCAGTGTGCGGACGGGATGGGTAACTTCGTTTTCAGCGTAGGTCTTGCCGCGCTTGCAGGTGTGACCCTGTACATCCGTGACTTTTCCGCTGTCGTCAAGCGTAACGGTCACTTTGCAGCCGGCGGGGCATACAACGCAGGTAAGTTCTCTGGTAGTCATTCGTTTATTCCCCCTTTTCTTTCAGGTATACCGTGATCGACGTGTCGCCGGACTTCACGAGTTCAGCGAGGACGTCTGCGGGAATTTCCATGGATTCCATTTCACCCGGTGCGACAGCGGACTTTGCGCGCTTTGCGATTACACTGCCGGACTCGGTTTCGATGAGAAGCTGTACTTTCTTGTAAACATTCGCAACGCGGAAGAAAATACGAACGGGTTCAGCAGGATTTTCGGAAAGGTCGATGTGTTCGGGAACCGTGTAGCGCACACCGTATCCGGTCTTGACTGCGAGGGACTTGACAACGGGTGCGGTCTGACCAAGGATCTTTGCGGCAGCAGCACGGCCGGCAATGTCAGCTTCTTCGGAAACGTAGTCAACAAGGTCGTGTACATGGAGTACGTTGCCGGCTGCGTAAACGCCTTCTGCGGAGGTTTCGCGGTACTGGTTGACCGATGCGCCGTTGGTCATGCGGTCGAGATCAATTTCCGCACCGCGGGTGAGTTCGTTTTCGGGAATCAGACCGACGGAGAGCAGGAGCGTATCGCATTCGATATACTCTTCCGTACCGGGAATGGGCTTTCTGCCGTTTGCTTCGTCAACAGCCGCAATGGTAACGCCGGTAACGCGCTCCTTGCCGTGGATTTCGATGACAGTGTGTGACAGCTTGAGCGGAATGCCGAAGTCATCGAGACACTGAACGATGTTTCTTGCAAGACCGCCGGAGTAGGGCATCAGTTCGCACACAGCGAGAACCTTTGCGCCTTCGAGGGTCATACGGCGTGCCATGATCAGTCCGATGTCGCCGGAACCGAGGATGACCACCTTGTGACCGGGCATGAAGCCTTCGATATTGACATATCTCTGCGCACAGCCTGCAGTGTATACACCTGCCGGACGGGTGCCGGGAATATTGAGCGCACCGCGGGTACGTTCACGGCATCCCATAGCGAGGATCACAGCGTCAGCGGTTGCGGTCGTGTATCCGTAGGAGGGAGAGACGAAGGTAACCTTCTTGTCATTCGTGAGGGCGAGTACCATGCAGTCCGTGAGGATGGTCACGCCGCGTTCCTTTGCCATTTCGACATAGCGTCCGCTGTATTCGGGACCGGTCAGTTCTTCGCCGAAGCGGTGCAGACCAAATCCCGCGTGGATGCACTGGTTGAGAATACCGCCGGGTTCGCTGTCGCGTTCAAGAACGAGAACGTCTTCAGGGGAGAGACCTGCGTCTACGGCAGCACAGGCAGCGGAAAGACCTGCGGGGCCGCCGCCGATGATAATCAGTTTCTTATGCATTGTCAGTCCTCCTTTGCGTTGTCGGAAGTGCGGCACGAAACGAGCCACGAACCGCCGCCGCACTTGGTAACGGTTGTGAGGGATTTGCCGGTATGTTCGGCGATGAGAGCTGCAACACGGGGGGAGCAGAAGCCGCCCTGACAGCGTCCCATGCCTGCACGCAGGCGCTTTTTCTGCATATCAATGGTGATAGCCGGGATGGGTGCGTTGAGCATATCCACGATATCGCCCTCGGTGACGGTTTCGCAGCGGCAGATGATCTTGCCGTATGCGGGATTTGCTTTGCAGGCGGCGATCTTTTCTTCTTCCGTCATGCGGTTGAACTGCTTGTGGTTTCCGTCGGGACGTCTGGTGGGAATGTAGTCGTCGCGGTCTTCGAGTTCCAGACCGGCTTCTTCGAGGAGATGTGCGAGGTATTCAGCCGTTGCGGGGGAAGCTGCGAATCCGGGGGATTCAACGCCGACTGCGTGGATAACGCCGGGGAGCTGATCGGAAATCTTCAGATAGAAGTCGTAGATATTGGGAGTCGGACGAACGCCGGAGAAGGAGGTGATTGCCATGCGCGTGTTGACGGAGGGCATGATGCGGAGTGCGCCTTTGGTGATTTCGTCCAGACCTTCCTGTGTGGTCGCCTTGTCATCGGCGTCTTCGATGGGATATGCGTTCGGACCGATGATGAGGTTGCCGTGTACGGTGGGAGAGACGAGGATGCCCTTGCCGCGTTCGGAGGGGCAGACAAAGAGGGTGGAGTTTGCCATATTGCCGCAGACCTTGTCGAGAACGATGTATTCGCCGCGGCGGGGGATGATGTTGATCGGGAAGTCATGCTCACCGAGGAGCTCGGCTACATGGACGGAGTTCACGCCAGCGCAGTTGACGACATAACGTCCGCTGACGGTTTCTTCGCCGTTTGTGAGATAGTGGATGCCGCCGGCTCTGGAAGCATCGGTGACTTCAAAATTGAAGTAGAAATCGACACCGTTGGTAACGGCATTGTCAGCCGCGGCGATGGTGATGCCGTAGGGACAGGTAATGGCAGCGGAGGGAGCCCAGAGGGAGCAGGTGGCTTCGGGAGAGATGTTCGGTTCCATGCGGCGCAGCTCTTCCTGACCGATTATGCGCAGTCCGGGAACGCCGTTTGCGACGCCGCGGTCGTAGAGTTCACGGAGTGTTTTGAGGTCGCCGTCGCCGAATCCGACAACGTGGGAGCCGACTTCCTTGCATTCCACACCAAGCTGTTCACACAGTTCCTTCATCAGTTTATTGCCGCGCACATTGAGCTTCGCCTTGAGTGTGCCCGGCTTTGCATCGTATCCGGCATGGACGATCGCGGAATTGGCGCAGGTAGCACCCATAGCGACATCGCATCCGGCTTCGACAACAGCAACTTTGCATTTCTTTGCAGAGAGATACCGTGCGGTCATCACACCGGTACAGCCGGCGCCGATAATGATTACATCATATAACATGGGGGGAAGAACCTTTCTTCTATGTATTATCCGGAAGAAAAACACAAGCGGACACAGTCCGACAGTATACCGGATATCAGATGATAAAAGTATAACATATTCATTTATGCAATACAACAAAAAATCAAAAAAACTTGTTGTCAATAGTGACAAAATTACTCACAGGTATGTGATTGAGACTTGTAATTATAAAAAATCTATGATAAAATAATTCCATGTACACTATAAGAGTAAAAGTGACTGAATAAGAAAATTCAACGGAGGATGCGGTTCCGAAACCGCGAATACACAATGGCAAACAACGAAAACAACATCATGGTCAGCGAAACTTCGTACAAAGCAGCGCAGGCACTTATTTCCGAAGTGGAAAAAGTTGTCATCGGTAAACATAATGAAATCGTTCTGCTTGTTACGGCAATGCTTTCCGGCGGTCACGTTCTGATCGAAGACGTTCCCGGCACCGGTAAGACGACGCTTGCAGCCGCGCTGGCACGTTCCGCAGGGCTTGATTTCAACCGTGCGCAGTTTACGCCCGATGTTATGGCATCCGACATCACCGGTTTCAACGTATACAACCGCCAGAAAGAAGAATTTGAATTCACGCAGGGTCTCGTTATGACGAACATCCTTCTGGCAGACGAAATCAACCGTGCTTCCCCGAAGACACAGTCCGCGCTCCTGGAAGCGATGGAAGAAGCGAAGGTAACCGTTGACGGTACGACCTACCGCGTGCCGGATCCGTTCATGGTTATCGCAACGCAGAACCCGACCGGTTATGTCGGTACATATCCGCTGCCGGAAGCACAGCTCGACCGTTTTGCCATCCGTCTTTCCATGGGCTACCCGACCGAAGACGAAGAAGTAAACATTCTGACCGACCGTAAGGGCGTAAACCCGCTCGAAAAGGTAAATGCGGTCACCGATGTGGAAACGATCCGCGGCATCCGTGCAGCCATCCAGCAGGTTGCGCTTGAACCGGAAATCACCCGCTACATCGTCAAGCTGATCCACACCACCCGTAAGTCTCCGAAGCTCGCGCTCGGTGCGTCCCCCCGTGCGTCCCTCCTTCTCATGAAGCTGTCTCAGGCGTATGCATTCCTCCGCGGACGTGACTACGTTCTCCCCGAAGACATCGCATTCGTCTTTACGCCCGGTATCGCCCACCGTATCGTTCTCAGCCAGGAAGCACGCCTCAACCGCGAAACCCAGGCTGATATCCTTGCCGAAATCCTCCGCAGCGTAGAAGCTCCGTTCAAGACGAAGAGATAAGTGCTGGGGTGGAGTGAAAGGGGAACGGCGAGGGAACTTTTGAAAAAGTTCCCTTCGAACCCTCAAAACTTTCAGACTGGCGCACGTTTTGGCTGCTGACATTGACTGTGGCTGATATGGTGAACAGGAGGGGAATTGGTATGAGTGCTGTGCTCACCAATGCAGTTAGTCCCATCCGGTGACATGAAGAATATCCTCAGCCCGAGAACATCGTTTATGAGCGGTCAGGGACCACGAACCCTGCCCGCCGAAGCCGTGGAGTGAGTCTGTGATATCGTCGGTTTGAAGTTTTTCTGTTCCCTTGACGGATCATGCGATTATTTCTTTATTAAATAAAATGGAAGAAACGAGCCAACAATGGATTATTATAACAAAAGACCGTTAATCAAATTCCGCAGGGCGGCGATATTTTATGCGGCTCTGCTTGTATTCGGTGTGATTTTCACGCAGGCTCTGCGTGCAACGGCTTCGGCTCTCTTGTTCTGGTTTCTGATTCTGGTTCCGCTGACGTCGGTTCTCTATGTTCTGATCGGCAAGGCGCTGATTCGTATTTACGTCGGATCGGATATCAGCAAAGTGGAAAAGATGCAGCCGATTGAATACGAGATGCGCATCATCAATGCTTCGCCGTTCGCGTATCCCTTCATCGAAGCGATCATCAGCGTGCCGGAAGAAGACGGTGTGCGCTGTACGGAACAGTCGATGACGCTGAGTCTCGCGCCGATGGGCAGCTACATTGTCAACCATTCCACGAGCTTCAAGTACCGCGGCACATACGAAATCGGTGTGCGGTGCCTGTATATTTCCGACTTCCTCGGTCTGTTCTCGATCCGTCTGGACGTTGACATTTACAACAATGTTCTTGTTTTCCCGCGCAAGCTGGGCATGAACATGAAGATGACCACCTCTGCGACCGACATTCCGAACGATTCTCCGAAGCTGGTATTCTCCACCGAAAAGGCGGAAGTATCGAACATCCGTGAATATGTCCCCGGCGACTCGCTCAAGAGCATTCACTGGAAGCTGTCTTCCAAGCTCTGGGACGGCGGACTGATGGTCAAGGACTTCAACACGAATACTTCCCAGAGTGTTTATATGCTCTGCGACTTTTCCCGTGCCATTCCGCCGGAAGTTTTTGAAGACGAAGACGCACGCATTGAGCGTGAAAAGGCGGAAAAGGAAGCGGCAAAGAAGCCGAAGGACAAGCACGTAAAGCTGAAAACGGCAAAGCCCTCGAAGGAAGCCGTGCGTGCGGATAAAGCAGTGAAAAAAGCCCAGCAGCGCACGAAAGCCGGTATGGGTGCCGCAAAAGTCGGCGATGCGGCGGCAATTGACGCGATGATTGACTATGCCTACGATGCCAACGCGCCCGTGAAGGAAAAGAAAGAGCGCAAGGGCCTGTTCGGCAAAAAGAAAGCGGATGCCCATCCCGATGCGGAAGCGATTGCGGCTGACTCCATCGAAGCACAGCGCAAGAAGCGCGAAGAGGAAACCAAGGCTGCCCTTGCCATCGGCGGGATCATCAAGCCCGAATACGCGGCTGACATGGATGAATTCTGCGCGGACGGTGTTGTTGAACTGGCGATCGGTGCGGTTCTCAACGAACTGCGCGGCGGACACACGGTTACGCTGATCTGGACGGACAGACGGCAGGACGGCGGCATTGCGGCAGTGGAACTGACCTGTCCCGAAGATTTCGACGCGGTATTCCCGGTCTTTGCGACCACGCCTCCGTGTTCCGAAAAGGAAAATGTCACCACGCTTCTGCCCCTGATTTCAGAATCGCTGAATGTGACTATCCGTATCTGCACATCCAACCTCGACCCGCTCTCCGTGAACAAGTACGCGGCGATTCCGGGACTGTTCGGCGGTGCGGGAACGGGCTGTGTTGCGGAAGTGCTCCTGTTCAATCCCGAAGAACGGTATGAAGATATCAGCCTCCGCCGGGAATATGTCGAAATGAGCCGTATCCGTCTGGCACAGGACGGTGTGGATCTGACCGAACTCAAGGCGGCAAAGGATGAATCCGGTCACTATACGCTGACCAAAACCACTCACTGACAGGAAAAATTTCCTGATTCCATGAAATAACGATATCCAAAAGGAATATTCCATGAATAAAGCTATAAAAGGAAAATTCGGCGGCAGAAAGCAGAAGACGCAGACGCTGCAGCAGAAAATTGACGCTGCACAGAAGAAAAAAGCGAAACTGCGCGCACAGGCTGAACTTGCTCCGATCACAGTGTCTCCGGCAGAGAACATGACGACGGTTTATACAGCTGTCGGCATGGTTCTGCGCGCGCTGGTTCTGTTCATCGGGGTGCTCGGGCTGAATCTGTTCTTCTTAGATGCCGTAAAAATCGTCATTCTGAACCGTGCGGATGCGGATAATATCGTCCTGTCGGCGGGATTTGTCGTGCTGTGGAGCCTGATTATCACGCTTATCACCATGGCGCTGTCCTTGCATAAGATTTCGCGGGCACTGTCTCCCGTTGTCATCCTTGGCGGCGCGGCGGCATATCTGTTCGGCTCTTACGCGGATCCGATCGGCTATGCTTCCGAAGCATTCCGCAGACTGTTCAATCTCATCATTGAAAATATGGCGGACGCGGGATATACGACGTATATGCAGTATATCACCACGGAGCCGTTTGCCTCGGACGAAACCGAACTGGTCAAGTTTGCGGTTGCGGCAGTCATCGTCATTTCCGGCTGTCTTTTAGCACTGGCTGTGGCAAAGAAAGTGAACGCACCGCTTGTGATCCTTCTCTGTGCGGTTTACATGGTCCCCGTGTTCATGTTCAACATCACCCGCTCGAACAAGGGTCTGGCAACACTGCTGATCTTCATCTGCGGCGTGGTTGCGCTGTACCTGTACGACTGTCTCTACGGCGGTGTTTTTGCCGCACGCAAGGCAAAGAAGGAAGCGAAAAAAGCGGCGAAACTTGCCAAGAAGCAGGCAAAGAAAGACGCAAAGACCGCGAAGCGCAATCTCAAAAATGCGGCTGTGACAGCGTACAATACGGCAATCGAAGCCGGTATGCCCCGCAGTGCGGCAAAGAAGGCGCGTCAGGCTGTTTATGCCAAGGACAAAAAGGACAAAGAAGATGCGAAAGCTGCGGAAAAAGCGCGTGTGAAGGCTGCCAAGCTTGCTGCGATTGAAGAAAAGAAAGCAGCGAAGGAAGCAAAGAAAGCTGCACGCCTTGCCGCAAAGGAAAAACGCAAAAAGCTCGCCGCACGTGCCGCTGCTGTCAAGAAATCGAAGAATCCGGAAGAAGCCGAAGCACTCGCACAGGCAAAGAACGATGTGAGAGCGGCAGCCAAGCTCGCAAGAAAAGAAAAGAATGCGGCAGAAGTGACCCGCTTCAAGATCAGAGCGGCATCGGGATTTGCCGGCGGCATGGCTATGCTGATCGGTATCCTCGCTATCTGGATTCCGATGCTTGCGATCAAGAAAAACTTCCCGATTATCGACACCATCAACAAACCCATGCAGCTGGCGCGTACCTATGTAACCGCGTATCTCATGGGCGATGACGTGGACCTCAACTCCCTCGCCATGTACGGCGGTGTAGCGGAACTCAATCCCCGTACCGTCAACTTTGATACCCCGCAGTATACCGGTCAGCAGATCTTCCTTGTGGAAGTCGGATATCAGGCACCGGTTTACATGAGAAGCTGGATCGGTTCGGATTACGATCTGGAGACCGACCACTGGAGCTCTGCGGACTCCGATGAGGTTCTCGAATACAGAGCACGCTTCGGATCGTCCTACACGCCGGACAATATCACCTATTTCTTCAACAAATTCGTTTACCCGAATGCTTTGGATGTGCAGAAGGTTGACCAGTACAGAAACCTCGACACCTTCGGCTTCCGTGTGTTCCAGGTTCATGTCAAGAGACTCAGCGGTTCGAGTAAGATTATCTTCGTACCGTCCATTCTCAACGCAGGACTCGGCATCATGGAGCGCGGCACCATTGAAAAAACGCCGCTCAAGTATTCGGCTTACTACGACGGTATTTATTCCTCCCGCTTCTTCGACGAAGGCGTGGAATATTCCGTATCGTCGTTCAACCCGGTTATGAAGGCTGAAAATCTCGGCGAAAACATGGAAGGCTCGATTGCCTATTATTATCTCGCCAAGACCTATGCCGATACCATTGACATCATCGAAGCGGAAATCGCCGGCAACCTTCTCTTCAAGGAAGACAAGGAATATACCTACGAAACCCCCATCGGTGAAATCAAGCATACCGGTTCCGATCTGTCCTTCCTTCTGGAACGGTTTGAAGCAGACGTTGCAGCAATGGGCTACACTTACAAGGAACAGTCCTTTGTGGAAATGTATCTCTTGATGAATGCGGCTGAACGCAAGCAGTTCCACAAATCCCTGAACGCTGAACTGAACAACCGCGACTACACGGAAGAAACCTACAGAACCACCTTCGGCAGCGAAGCGATTTCCGATCTGGCGGATCAGATTCTCGCGGATGCAGGCATCGTGATGAACGAAAAGCCTGCGCATGACAAGAGCTATCTCGAAACCAAGACGGAGAATCAGATCAAGCGTATGAGTGCGGAAGAACTGTACGGCAACAACTATACCTCGTGGTTCACCGATGCCGCGACCGGCGAAGTCATCCCGCGTCATGAAGCGGTCATGGCAGTGATCGACTACCTCCGCCAAAACTACACCTATACGCTCGACCCTGACTGCCCGCAGACCGAGCTCCTTGATGAAAACGGCAATGTCGTCCTCGACGAAGAAACCGGAGAACCCGTGATGGTTGACGTCATTACCGCGGATTCCAATCTGGAAGCGTTCCTGTTTGATATCAAGCAGGGATACTGCGTGCACTTTGCAACCTCCGCCGTTGCACTGCTCCGTGAACTCGGCTTTGCGGTGCGCTATGACGAAGGCTACATCGCATCCGGATTCAACCGGACATATGCTCTCGACGCGGCTTCGACTTACAGAACCCGTGTCCGCGACTATGACGCACACGCATGGGTGGAAGTTTACTACCCGTCCATGGGCTGGATCCAGTACGAATGCACGCCTTCCTACGCGGAAATCATGTACGATCAGCAGAGTGCGTCTTCGTCCTCCTCTTCGGGCGGCATCGACAAGAGCAAAGTCACCGTGTCCGATCCGACTGTCCTGCCGGAAGAAGAAATTATCATTGATTTCGGTGAGGAAGAAGTCGATTACACCGCACTGATTATCACCATCGCTGTTCTCGGCGGTATTCTCCTGATTCTCGCTGTTGTCTGGGCTGTGCTCAAGATGCGTGCATCCCGTGCGATTGACAAGCGCCGCAAGCTCGTCGAAGACGCCAAGAGCGAACTGCGCTATAACGCGGGTCAGACCGATATCCACACCTCTGCCAGAGCGATCACGGACTGCATCTTCGATATCTTCGCAGGTCTCGGATGTCCGCCCGATCTCGGAGAACTCCCGACGGAATATGCGCTCCGCATTGACGAGGACTATACGGATATCTCCAAGCATAAGATCACCGATATCATGACGATCATTGAAAAGGAAGAATTCGGCGGAACGGTTACCTTCCGTGAACTCTGTCGTCTGGCGGAATACCTCCATGAAATCCAGAGTTCGATCTACGCCGCACTTCCCTTCGGACAGAAGCTCCGTATGCGTTATTTCATCAACGTCATCTGATCGGGGAAGGAATACCATGACTGAAAACACCAACGAAAGCAGCGTATCGGTTTCAGCCGATTTTGTGTCCGCGGCGAATCTTGCCTACCTCGGGGACTGCGTCTACGAGCTGTATGTACGGGAATACCTGGTGCGCACAAACTGTCAGCGTCCGAGCGTGGAATCGCTGAAATATGTGACAGCGCACGTACAGAGCAGCGTTGTAGAGAAGATACTCCCGATGCTTACACCGGAAGAGGAGGCAGAATTCAAACGCGGCAGAAATATCGGGCACTCGAACATCCCGAAATCCAGTACGGCGGCTGAATACAGAAGGGCAACCGGACTGGAAGCCCTGTTCGGCTGGCTCTATCTGACGGGACAGCACGAGCGGCTCAGGAAGCTGTTTGATGCGGCGTTTGCGCCCGCTGAAGCCGAACCGGAAGAAAACAACTGAATCTGTGGGGCTGTCGCAAGTATAAAAGTTTTGATCAAACTTTTTCAAAAGTTTGCGGG
>JAFQLN010000026.1 GCA_017414585.1 Clostridia bacterium
AATAGCGAGAAGGCGTGTCGCAAATTACACTTTTCAATGTAAATGCGACACGCCCTTTTTTGTGTATATTCGGTTTTATTCCAGTTCAACCTTGACAGGCATGCCGGTTTCCATGGACTTGTTGCACGCCATTGTGAAGCTGAGGGTCTTGAATGCGTCTGCATAAGGAGAACGGATCTTCGAGCCGTCGCCGGAGATAACCGCTTCGATGAAGGTACGGTCGCAGAGAATGCCCGCGTCGCCGTCCTGCTTGTAGAGAACGGAGTTGCCGCCTGCTGTGAGTGCACCGTCGCCCTTGACTACGAATCCGCCGCCGCTGTCCTTTTCGACTTCAACCGGCTTTTCCCCGAAAATTTCCAGTTTGCTGAGGATTTTCAGTTCCGCTCTCTTATCCTTCGCGGAGAAGATCACCTTGGAATCGTGGCTGTTGCCGGAAGTTGCATAGCAGCCGGTGGAAATAGCGCCGAGTGTGCCGCTTTTGAACTTAACAACCGTGGTGGAAAGATCTTCGGTATTGTAGTTTTCGATTCCCTTCATGAAACCGCGTGTGCCGTAGGTGAAAACTTCCTCCGGTTCGCCGAAGACATAACGGATGATGTCGAACTGGTGGATGGTCTGTTCCACGATCTGACCGCCGGAGATATCCTTGTCACGCCACCAGAAAACCGTAGGCATACCGCCGATTCTGGTGCAGTCAACGAAGACGATTTCGTTTTCCTGACAGAACTTTACATTCGGTTCAACAAGGTTGGAATATCTGCACTGGAAGCCGGAAGCGGTGATCAGATTCTTTTCTGCAGCCGCATCGCGGATTTTTCTTGCGAGATCGAGATCAAGCGTGAGCGGCTTTTCAACGAAGAAGTGGATGCCGCGTTCGATCAGATTGAATTCGATTTCGCCGTGGCAGTAGGGGGGAACGCAGACGAAAACCATATCCGGCTGAATTTCGTCAAGCATGACTTTATAATCGGTGAATGCCTTGCCGCAGCCTGCTTTTTCGACAAAGCTCTCTGCGCGTTCGGGAATCAGGTCGCAGAAACCTGCAAGTTCAACGATGTCCTTGAAGCCGAGAAAATGTCCGAGGTGGTACGAGCCGATACCGCCGCAGCCGATCATAGCGAGTTTCTTCATAGTGTAGTCCTCCTGAATTTGGATGGTATGTTAAATAGTTCAGTATCCGATAATGGTCCCGATTTCTCCGGCAACCTTGGCATAGTATTCGTCCATCGGAATGCCGAGCGAATTGCCGACCTCGCCGGTGAGATAGCCGTCAAATCCGGCTTTGCGCAGTGCGGGAATGATCTTTTCCCAGTCAGCGGTGCCATGGGTGATATCCTGCCATGTACCGCCGGAATTCAGACCGCCATTGCGCTTGTAGTCCTTCACATGGACGTACTTGATCCGTTCGCCGAGCACTTCAACCCAGTATTCCGAAACGGAGAACGCAATCATGTTGCCCACGTCTAAATACGCACCGACAGCGGGAGAACCGATTTCATCGATCATGGTCGACATGTCATAGGGAGAGAGGAAGAATCCGTTCCAGACATTTTCAAGTCCGACCGTGATGCCGGATGCCTCGATTTCTTCTCTGTACTTTTTGAAGAAAGCAATTGCATTCTTCCGTGCCGCGTCAAGCGTGATCGTTTCGCCCATGCCGCCGGGAACGTGCAGAACACCGGATGCACCCACGCCTTTCGCCAGTTCGATCTGCTTCATGAGAACATCGTGCATCTCATCCCATGCATCGGGATTGCCGCACCGTCCGCTGAGAGAAGTGGAAATCGAAACAACGGGAAGTTCGTATTGCTCCGACAGTCTGCGTACAGCCGCGATTTCTTCGGCCGTTGTCTGCATGGAGAAAGCGTGCGGGGAAGCGCCGTCGCGGTCGAGATTCAGCTCAATACCGTCAAAGCCTGCTTTTTTCATAGTCGCAAACGATTCTTCAAAGGTGAGCTTTCTTTCAAGCGTCCATGCATTCAGGGATTTTTTCATAAAATACCTCCGTTTGTCAGATTTTGCTCTTGCAATTTGCTGATTATAGTGTATACTAAAAACAGAATTCATGCAATGCAGAATATGCGTGAAATTATGGACAAAATAACTGTTGAAAAAACAGAAACAGGAGGTGAAGCGGATGCGGCAGCAATCATACTACCGTTTACCGGATGTAGAAAGCAATAATTATTTCGACGAATCTCATCCGATCCTCGTGAATTGTGTCGGTTATACATGGCTGAACCACCCTTTCCGCAGCAGTACGGTCCGGCAGGACTATTATCTGCAGTATATGGATAAAGGAAAACTGCGTATGCGGCTGGAAAACGGAATCGGGATTTTTTCCGAAGGACAGTTCATTCTGCATGAGGCGGGAATCCCGTATGAATATTCGCTGGAAGAAGGGGAAATAGGATATTACTGGGCGCATTTCACCGGTTCATACGCTGATCGTCTTGTCCGCAGAACGGGACTGGAATACGGGAAGGTTTACACGGCGGCAGAGGGAAACGGACAGTTCAGGCGCATATTTCCGAATCTGTTTCGGGAGTTTATGATGCGCAGTGCAGGGTTTGAGGATGCCTGCGGTGCCCTTCTCAGCGAATTGCTGATCGAGCTGGCACGGGCTGAAGGACAGAATGCTCCCGCACGTATGCCCGAACAGAAATTCCGGTTCAGCGAATCGCTTGCGTATATCCATAACCGTTATACTGCGGACATAAGTATATCCGCTCTTGCTTCCATGGAGCATCTGAGTGTGAGCCGGTACAGGGATGTTTTCAGGCAGATCACGGGCGTTTCTCCGGGGACATACATCATTTCTCTGCGGATGCAGCGTGCGTGTGAACTTCTGACCACTACCGACTACACCGTGACACAGATTTCTTCCCTATGCGGATATGCGGATGTGCTCTATTTTATCCGTCTTTTTCGCCAGAAAATGGGGGTGCCGCC
>JAFQLN010000209.1 GCA_017414585.1 Clostridia bacterium
CGCGATGCCGCAGGTACCGTTCTTCATATTTTCAAAGCAGGTGGGGATGTCATTGCCGATCGGAGTCACAGCGCCGATGCCGGTGACAACCACTCTGCGGATTTTCTCAGTCATAAATATACCTCCGGAAATGGGGGGATTTTTGGGGATGGGGGCAGATTTGAGTTTAACGAGCGATTTAGGATGTATGTTTTTCTGTTGGCAATACATTCAGTCTGCACCAAAGCCTTCCCCCTTTGTGGGGAAGGTGGCGAAATTTCGCATTGAAAATGCGGAATTTTGACGGATGAGGGGGAAAACAAGGCGGTTTGGTATTCTATATTGGGATACCATGTTCATATTAGCTTGCCATATTCATATTAGCTTGCCATTTTCATATTAGCTTGCCATTTTCATATTAACTTGCCATTTTCATATTAACTTGCCATATTCATATCGGCTTACCATATTCATATCGGCTTGCCTTGTTCATATCGGCTTGCCATATTCATATTGGCTTGCCTTGTTCGCTTCAGCTTGCCTTGTTCGCTTTTTCACACCATTATAATTCATCAAATTCCTTCTTTTTTCTCCCCCTCATCCACCACTGCGGTGGTCCCCCTTCCCCACAAGGGGGAAGGCAAGGGGATTAGGAATTTTGAATTCAGCTACGCTAATTTCTGCTTCTTTTTTACAAAGATTTCTTTTACATCGCAATGCCGCCGTCCACGCGGAGCACTTCTCCGGTGACGTAGGGAGCGGACACAAGATACGCCGCCGCTTCTGCAATATCGTCCACCGTTCCCATGCGTCCGACGGGAATCTGGGACAGAAGCGGGGTCGAGTCCGCGAGACTATCCGTCATACTGGTCTGGATAAAGCCGGGAGCAATCGCGTTTGCGGTCACGCCCTTCTGTGCGAATTCCTTCGCTGTGGTTTTGGTCAGTCCGACGAGCGCCGCCTTCGATGCGGAATAGTTCGCCTGACCCACATTTCCCATCAGTCCGGAGACCGAGGAGATGTTGATGATTCTGCCCCATCTCGCCTTGACCATGAGCATGGAGCAGTGGCGGATCATATTGAACGCGCCCTTGAGATTCACGCCGATGACAGCATCGAAATCCGATTCCTTCATCATGGGAATGAGCGTATCGCGCGTAATGCCCGCGTTGTTGACAAGAATATGCACGCCGCCGAAGTCCGCTTTGATCTTCGATACGGTTTCCTTCGTTTCTTCAAAGTCCGCGACGTTGCAGCAGTAGCCGACAGCTTTTCTGCCCATCGCGGTGATTTCTGCGCAGGTTTCCGCGGCAATTTCACCGTTCCCGAGGTCGATGACTGCCACGTCCGCGCCCATGGATGCGAGTTTTTTCGCAACCGCCGCGCCGATGCCTCTCGATCCGCCTGTTACAACGGCAGTTTTTCCGCTCAGATCCGTCATTTCAATACTTCCTCCACTGTTTTTGCAAGGGAATCGGCTTCCCCTGCCTGATATGTCTTCACAGATGCGTCCGTTTTTGTGATCAGTCCGCACAGCACTGCGCCGGGACCGATTTCCACGAACGTATCCGCGCCGTTTTTGATCATATCGCGCACGATTTCTTCCCAGCGCACGGGAGACGAAATCTGCGCGGCGAGGTTTTCGCGGATGCTGTCTTCTTCATAGGGAAGACCGGTGCGGTTGGAATAAAGCGTCATCTGCGGCTTGCCGATTTCGGTCCCTTCAAGGACCTCGGCAAACCCTTCACTTGCGGACTGCATGAACGGGGAATGGAATCCTCCTTTGACTTTGAGGGGGAGTGCACGTCCGCCCGCCGCTTTGACCGCCGCCGCAAATTCCGTCATGGACGACGAAAGTCCCGCGCACGCGATCTGTCCGGGGCAGTTATAGTTGACGGGGTACACCTGATTCTGTGCCGCGCACAGTTCTTCCACTTTTTCTCTGTCGAGCTTGACGACCGCCGCCATGGAGGTATCGGTCTGTTCCGCCGCTTCCTGCATGAGCTTTGCGCGTTCGCAGACGAGCCGGAATCCGTCCTCCAGGGACACAGCACCGGAGTAGGTCAGCGCGGCGATTTCACCGAGGGAAAATCCCGCTGCGTATGCCGCTTCGATCCCGGCTTCCCGCAGTGCTTCTGCCGCCGCCATTTCCACAGCGAACATACACGGCTGGGTGTTGACCGTCTCTTTGAGCGCGTCTTCCGATCCGGCAAAGCACATGTCACTCGTACCGGGTCTGACTGCATCGCAGAGCGCAAAGACACGGCGGGCAGCTTCCGATGCGTCGTACAGCGTCTTGCCCATGCCGCTGTACTGCGCGCCCTGTCCGCTGAAAACAAATGCGAGATTCTTTATGCGAGCCACTTCGATGCTCCTTTCAGGATTTCTTCCGCTTCTTCCATGACGGAACGGACTATATCCCGGGCAGGTTCGGATTTTTTCACCATCGCCGCCGCCTGTCCGCTCATGAAGCATCCGCCTTCGATGTCGCCTTCCTTGACAGCCAGACGCAATGCGCCGCCGCCGAGTGCTTCCAGTTCTTCATCCGTCACGGAGCTGTCGTATTCTTTCTTCAGATAATCTCTTGCAAAAGGCGTGCGGAGACTGCGTACCGGATGACCGAGGCGCTTGCCTGTGACCATCGTGCAGAGATCCGTCGCCTTGAGAATCTTTTCCTTGTAATTGGGGTGGATCGAGCATTCTTCGGCAGCAAGGAAGCGGGTACCCATCTGCACGCCGCACGCACCGAGCATGAATGCCGCAGCCGCACCGCGTCCGTCCGCAATACCGCCCGCCGCAAGAACAGGCAGGGAAGTGACTTCGGCAATCTGCGGGACGAGCACCATGGTGGTAAGCTCCCCGACGTGCCCGCCGCTTTCTCCGCCTTCCGCAATGAGAGCAGACGCACCGAGCTTGGTCATCATCTTCGCCAGCGCAACGGATGCGACAACGGGAACAACCTTGATGCCGGCTTCTTTCCACGCGGACATATACTTTGAGGGATTGCCCGCACCCGTGGTGACAACAGCCACTTTTTCCTCACACACAAGCGCGGCAATGTCATCCGCAAACGGACTCATGAGCATGATGTTGACGCCGAAAGGACGGTCGGTCTGCTCCTTGGCAATGCGGATTTCTTCGCGGACAACATCAGCAGGCGCATTTCCCGCCGCAATGATGCCCAGTCCGCCGCCGTTTGAAACAGCCGCCGCCAGCCTTCCGTCCGCAATCCACGCCATGCCTCCCTGAAATACGGGGTACGTGATTCCGAAAAGGTCACAGATAGGGGATTTGATCATAGAATTATTCCTTGGTCTTCTTTTCGATGAAAGCAACGAGTTCGCCTACGGTTTCAACCTTTTCGTCAAGTTCAAGGCTTGCATTGAGTTCATCTTCCATTTCCATGAGCAGTTCAACGGAGTCGAGGGAGTCGATGCCGAGGTCTGCGAAGGTGGATTCAAGGGTGATTTCTTCTACGGGACGGTCCGTTCTTTCAGCGATGAGCTTTGCTACAGTTTCAAATACCATGATTGGTTCCTCCAAAGATGTTGTTTTTACAATTCCGGACAGTATCCCCCTGCGGGTTTGTCCGTCTGCCTTATTTTACTATCATATTCAATCTTTGTCAATATGTTAATTGTAAATTATTAGTGACCGATAGATGTTCAAACTATTCTCTGTTTAACCGCATAAAAATACACTTATATACAAAATCCGCCGCACGCTCTTGCACATCGGCAGAATCTGTGCTATAATGCAGACAGATCATCATCAGAAAAGGAGAGAGACATGAAGCGAAGCGTCACAAAAAACGGCATCACCGTCACCTACGAACTGACGCGCAAGGCGGTGAAGAATATCAACCTCCGCGTGCGCCGTGACGGAACCGCAGCCGTTTCCGCCCCGAAATCCGTGCCGGCAGAACGCATCGACCGCTTTGTGCTCGACAACGCGGAAAAAATCCTCGCCGCACAGAAGAAAACAGAGGAAATCAGCCGCAATGACGCCATATTTTCCCCTGAAATCCGCGACGGAGGAACGATCATCCTCCTTGGCGAACGATATACCATCCGTTTTTCGGCATCTATCCAAACTCCGATTGCCGACACGGATACCCGCACACTTTTCTTTCCCGCAGACGGAACGCCCGTCCTCTTCGACCATTGGCTGACCGCTTATGCATCGGATGTTTTTCTGTGCGCTCTGACACAAGTCCACCCGCAGTTTGCACTGTACGGCATCCCGTTTCCGGCACTCCGCGTACGCAGAATGACCAGCCGCTGGGGATCGTGCATACCGGATAAAAATACAATTACACTGAATATTCGACTGATACATTATCCGATATCTTCGATAAAATATGTCCTGACGCACGAACTTTGTCACTTTCCGGAGCCGAATCACTCCGCGCGTTTCTATGAGTGGATGGAAAAAATGCTCCCCAACTGGAAAAAAGAAAAGGAACGTCTGTCCCGCAGTCCACTCGGGAGCTGACGGGCGAAGCCTCGTCGCGCTGTGGTGGACGAAAGATTTGCAATCTTTCAGGAGCAGACGGGCGAAGCCTCGTCGCGCTATGGGATGAACGGTTTGAACCGTTCGGAAAGAGAAGGAAGAAAATGCTTCGCATTTTCAAAAAGTAATGCCACTGCGCGTGGCGGGCGGATAAGAGGATCGGTTCCGACCCTCTTATCAATCTCCCGAACAAAAGAGGGAGACCCTCTTTTGAATCTCCCCGGGTCAGCTGGTCGGGATTTCATCATGGAATAAATTCCATGACGAAATCTATTCGACGTGGAGAGACTGCACAGACCCTTTCTTTAGCTCCCACATAACTTCACCACGCGCGTGAGCCTTGACCAATTTGCGGTTTAGACTGCATATCCCGCACTCGCTTCACGGCGTGGGTGAGCAGGGTCTCGGCGGTCCCTGCGAACCGTATTAACGATTGTATGATCCCTTGGACGGTATACGGTGTCGTTCAGCTGAAGCATATTTACTTATCTCTTTATTCCCCCTCGTTATCATATCAGCTTTTGAATATGGCTTTGCACCCAAACGTGCGCCAGTCTAAAGTTCTTTGCGGAGCTTTCTTTCAAGAAAGCGACCGTTTCCCCCGTTCCCCCCGTCCCCCAATAATTCAGCCAAATCAAAAACTGCCGCATCTGATCTTTCAAATGCAGCAGTTTTGTTATTTCATCAGTATGTCGGACAGTCCAGACGCCAGCCGGCTTCAGTGCTGACCAGCTTGAGTTCTACGTCAAGGGGGTGTCCGTTTTGTTCGGTGGGGATGGTCAGGACGACGTAGTTTTCGCGGGTGCGGTTGATGGTCAGGTTGTCCAGATCGTAGGTTCTGCCGAGGGGGAGGGCTTCTTCGGCGAGGTCGATGCGGGCGGTCAGGATGCCGTTCTGTTCGATGTACATCGCGTAGACAGCCGTTTCGCGGTGCTGGTTTTCCGTGCCTTCATCGTAGGTCGCGGAAATGCCCGTGAATGCTCGCTCGAAAAGATAGGACGCATAGGAAGGCGTGAATACTTCCAGCGTTGCCTCGCGGATCTGCTGCTCCGTTGTGTAGCCGCAGGACGGGTCTACCGGCTGATAGTTGATCGACGTAATGTCCGTGTCAAACGAATCGTAGAACGCATTGAGTACGTCCGCATCCTCCGTCATCGGCAAACCTTCGCCGAAATAGATCACGTTCAGCTCCTCCGCTTTCGGCAGAAGTTCGGCAAGTACGCCGCGCATCTCGTCTTCCGTTACCTTCATCCCGCCGCCGCAGGAGAGCAGTATCCCCGAAAGCAGCAGAATCAGCACCGGCAGACTGAATAAACGCATCGTTCGTTTCTTCATCGGCTTATTCTTCCTCTTCTTCCGAATCCGCTTCACCTTCGTCTTCTTCGGATTCGTCCGCTTCTTCGATTTCGTCGGTTTCGCCTTCGTCCGCGTCATCCACATCGTCCATGTCGTCCGCAGCGCCGGATTCGTCTTCGCTCTTTTCTTCTTCCTTTTCCATAACGGTGAAGTTCACAAGCGTCTTTCCGTCGCCCAGCTTCATCATGATAACCCCGGACGCGCTTCTGCCGTACATCGGAATTCCGTCGGCAGGCGTGCGGATGATCGTACCGTCGTTGGTGATCATGAGCAGGTCTTCGTTTTCGTGCACAATCGCAATGCCGCACAGCTCGCCCGTCTTTTCCGTGAGCCGCTGTACAATCATGCCCTGGATGCCGCGTCCCTTCGCTTCAAATTCGTTCACGGACATCCGCTTGCCGAATCCGCCTTCGGTGACAGTGACCAGCGCATTTTCGTCCGCCCATCCGGCAGTCTTCTCAATAATGCACGCACCGGCAACCGTGTCCCCTTCGCGGAGGGAAATGCCGCGTACGCCGTGCGCACTTCTGCCCATGACGGAGACTTTGTTTTCGTCAAATCTTGCGCCGAGTCCACCGCGGGTCACGATCATGACGTCGCTTTCGCCGTGCGTGAGTGCAACAAAGATGAGGTCGTCCCCGTCGTCGAGGTCGATGGCAATCTTGCCGCCCTTGCGCTGTACTTTGAAATCCGCCAGTCTGGTGCGCTTGATAACGCCCATGCGCGTAACCATGGTGAGGTAGTTGCGGTCTGCGTACTCGTCAATGAGGGAGGTATCCTCGAGGTCGGGCACGGAGAGCATTGCTGTAATGGTTTCGTTCTGCTCGATCTCGATGAGGTTGATGAGGTTCGATCCCTTCGCATTGCGTCCGGCTTCGGGCACGCGGTACGCCTTCATCTGATAGACCTTGCCGCGGTCGGTGAACAGCATGAGGTAGGAATGGCTGTCTGCAACGGCAACCCGTTCGACGTAGTCCTCTTCCTTGGTCTGCATACCGATGATGCCGCGTCCGCCTCTTCTCTGTGCGGAGTAGGTATCGCTGTGCTGGCGTTTGATATAGCCCGCGTGGGTGAGGGTGATGACTGCGTTATGGCGTTCGATGAGGTCTTCGAGGACGATTTCGTTTTCGGCTTCCTCGATGGTTGTCCGGCGTTCATCGGAATACTTCGCCTTGATTTCCGCGAGTTCTTCCTTGACGATTGTGCGGATGCGTCCGTCGTCGCCGAGGATGGCGCGGTAATCTTCGATGGCGTTATAGAGTTCCGCCAGTCTTGCTTCGACCTTCTGCCGTTCCATGCCGGAAAGTCTGCCGAGGGTCATCTGTACGATCGCCTGCGTCTGTTCATCAGTGAGGTTAAAGCGGTTTTTGAGGTTTTCTCTTGCAGCGGCGGTATCAGCGGAGCCGCGGATGATGGTGATGACCTCGTCGATATGGTCGATGGCGATTTTATAGCCTTCGTTGATATGCGCTTCGTGCAGGGCTTTGCTGAGTTCAAACTTCGTCCGGTTGGTGATGACGGAGATCTGGTGCTGGATATAGACGCCGAGTGCCTGACGGAGGTTGAGAATTTTCGGTTCGCCGCCGACAAGCGCAAGCATGATAACGGAGCAGGTGGACTCAAGTTCCGTGTATTTATAGAACTGGTTTAAGATAATCTGACCGTTCGCGTCCTTGCGGTACTCGATAACGATGCGCATCCCGTCCTTGCCGGATTCGTCGCGGATATCGGTAACGCCTTCGATTTTCTTATCGCGCACCTGATCCGCCATGGTTTTGATGAGTTCGGACTTCTGAACCATATAGGGGATTTCGCTGATGATGATGCGCTGGTGTTCTTCCTCGACTTCCGCCTTTGCGCGGACCATGATTCTTCCGCGTCCGGTGGAGTATGCTTCGTAGATGCCGGCGGTTCCGTGGATGCCCGCCCCTGTGGGAAAGTCGGGGCCTTTGATGAACTTCATGAGTTCGCTTACCCCAGCGTCCGGGTGATCCATGAGGTAAACGGTACCGTCAATGACTTCGCCGAGGTTATGCGGGGGGATATTGGTAGCCATACCGACCGCGATACCAACCGCGCCGTTGACGAGCAGGTTCGGGAAGCGGGAAGGAAGCACAGCAGGTTCTTTTCTGGTATTATCGAAGTTATACTCCCACTTGACGGTATCTTTCTCGATATCGCGGAGCATTTCTTCGGAAATCTTCGAGAGTCTCGCTTCGGTATAACGGTAAGCCGCAGGCCCGTCTCCGTCTATATTGCCGAAGTTGCCCTGCCCGTCTACCAGCGTGTACCGGTACGAGAACGGCTGCGCCATACGCACCATCGTCCCATATACGGATGAGTCGCCGTGCGGATGATACCGACCCAGCACATTACCTACCGTCGTCGCCGACTTGCGGTACGCCTTATCAAACGTGAGATTATCCTCCCACATCGCATAAAGCACTCTTCTCTGCCCGGGCTTCATCCCATCCCGCGCATCCGGCAATGCTCTCGACACAATAACCGACATGGAATACTCGATGAAGGACTTCTTCACCTCTTTCTCCATATTGATCGGCACAATCTTCTGTTCCGGAAATTCTATGTTCGTATCTTTCTGTTTTTGTTTTGCCATGGCAAACTCCAAAATGTTATATTGCTGAATTATTCGTTAAAGGGGAACGGGGGAGACGGTCGCTTTCTTGAAAGAAAGCTCCGCAAAGAACTTTAGACTGGCGCACGTTTGTGTGCGAAGCCATATTCAAAAGCTGATATGATAACGAGGGGGAATAAAGAGATAAGTTATTATGCTTCAGCTGAACGA
>JAFQLN010000210.1 GCA_017414585.1 Clostridia bacterium
CTTGGGGCTGGTGAGGTCGTTGATAGCAACAACTTCGTAGCCTTCTGCGCCGAACATCTGGCGGAATGCGAGACGGCCGATACGACCGAAACCGTTAATAGCAACTTTTACGGACATTTTGAGTTTCCTCCAATATATATAATTTTTCTTGGGACTATATGAACGGGAAAGCATCCACTTCCCTCAGCTATATATTTTACTCCATTTTCCCAAAATATACAATACTTTTTGCGAAGTTTTTTTCGAATTTACAGTTTTAATAATTTTTCCCGCTTTCCTCACACTTTTTCATGGGTTTTCACAACATGTTTTCACCGTTTCACTCTCTGTTTTTATTTCTATGAAAGGATACTCATTTCCAATCACAGTTCCGCCTCGGTTTTCGTAGTTTTTGAGAAATATTTCTTTTTCCTATTGACACAGAATACTGTTTATGCTATAATACATATTCGAACGGGCAAATTTCAAACCCGTCTCTCTGCCGCTGACAAGATCGATCAGCGGTCTGAAGTCCATAGGGAGGTATAAAAACATGGAAAAGATCAACAACTCTTACGAATGCCTTTTTGTTATTGACCCCGATCTCACCGAAGAAGCAACCAAGGCTATGATCGAAAAGTTTACCAAGATCATTGCAGACAACGGTGAAATCTCCGAAGTCAATGAATGGGGCAAGCGCAAGCTCGCTTATCTCATCAACGACAAGACCGAAGGTTATTACGTTCTGGTCAACTTCACGGGTGCTCCCACTCTTCCGAGCGAACTCGAAAGAATTTTCGGTATCACCGAAGGCATCCTTCGCTCCATCGTAATCCGTCACGAAGAAAAGAATACTGCTAAGGCAGAAGCATAACGGATCCATCTTCTTTATTGAAAGAGGAAACAATTATGGCTAACTTCAATTTCAACAAGGTTATTCTTGGCGGTCGCCTGACGGCAGATCCCGAACTGAAGACTACTCCTTCGGGCATCTCCGTTACCTCTTTCACCGTAGCTGTCAACCGTCGTTTCGGCGGCAAGTCCGGTGAAGAAGCACAGGCTGATTTCTTCAATGTAACCGCGTGGCGCCAGACGGCAGAATTCATCACCCGCTATTTCCGCAAGGCAAGCTCGATCTGCGTTGTCGGTTCGATCCAGACAAGAACCTGGATGGACCAGAACGGTCAGAAGCGCTTTGCAACGGAAATCGTAGCGGATGAAGCGTATTTTGTCGATGCAAAGAGTGAAAGTCCTCTCGCCGTACAGCAGGCATCTGCCATGTATGCACAGGGCGGACAGAGCGGCTCCTATATGCCGGAAGGTTACGGCTCTTTCGGAGCTCCTTCGGGCGCAGGATCCTACCAGAACGCGGGTTCCTACCAAGCTCCCGCAGCACCCAAGTTTGAAGATATTTCAGACGACGACGAACTCCCCTTCTAATCGGGAATCATGAAAATTTAACAGGAGGCTTATGTAACAATGGATACCGAAAAGACTGAAGTTGTTGTTGCGGAAGAAACCACTGCTCCCGCAGCTGAAAGAACCAATGCTGCTCCTCAGCAGAGAATGCAGCGTCAGAACAGAGGCAAGAGAAAAAAGGTTTGCGTATTCTGCGCTGACGGCATCGAACACGTAGACTACAAGGACACCAAGAGACTTGAAAAGTGCACCTCCGAAAGAGGCAAGATCCTTCCCAGAAGAATCTCCGGCACCTGCGCTAAGCATCAGAGACAGATCACTGTTGCTATCAAGCGTGCTCGTCACATCGCTCTCATGCCCTACATCTCCGACTAAGTTCATACCAGTCAAAACTTTCCCGTACATCATCCGGTGTGCGGGATTTTTTCATTCTCCGCGGCATACAAAAACAGCGAAAAGACTTTTCTGCCTCTTCGCTGTGATTTTTTATGCCGTAAACGTGAACTTTTCCCACGGGATATTCACATCGCTCTTTCCGGCGAGAATCTCATCCACGTGCATGAGAAGCGGGAATTCGTCAGAATCAACCTCCCCCTTTGCCGCGCGGATTTTGATTGCTCTGGCAACACGTTCCGCGACAACAAGGGATTCCAGCGTAACGCCGTTGAGTTCCGCTTTCGCTTCGTCAATGGTCAGTCCTCTGCCGAGAAGAATGCCCACCAGTCTCGTTCTGCCGCCGTATACGGTGACGTAAAGATCGCCCGCACCGACGCAGATATTGTCCAGTTTATCCGCGCCCTGGAGCTTCAGGAGCTTTGTCATTTCCCGCACGCTCTGTCCGAAGACTGCCGCCTGTGAGTTGAAGTGCAGTTCACTGTCAACGCCGAACGCCCGCTGGTTCACGCCGATAGTCAGTGCGATGCCGAGCGCATACCCGTTTTTCAGGGCAACCGCGCTTTCAATCCCGACAACATCCGTAGAGAGACTGATGTGATAGTAATCCGTCTGCATAATCGCTTTGAGTTTCGCAAGTGTTTCGGGATTGCTGCCGCAGAATGCAACTTCCGTCTGATCGTGTGCAACCAGCTCATAACTTGTACACGGACCGCCTACCGCATTGAGATCCAGTTTTTTGCCGATCGCCGCAAGCCGCTGTTCCCAAACGTGAGGATAGGGTATCAGTCTGCCGTCTTCCGTGTCCATCAAACCTTTGGTCACGGTGAGAACCGGAATGTTCTCCGGAATTTTCGGCAGAACGTACTCTCCGAACCAGTCCACGCCGAAGCTGGAAACGCCGCCGATGATCAGATCCGCACCGGCAATCGCCTGTTCCATCTCTTCAATCTGACAGAACTGTACACCTGCCGGAAAATCCTTGGTGAATTTCGGATGCCGGTTGGTACGGATACAGGTTTCAATGATTTCCCTGTCAAGCGGTGTTCCGACAAGTCTGACCTCATGTCCGTTTTCTCTTGCGGGAAAAGCAAGTGCCGAGCCCATCATGCCCGAGCCGATAATTGTTACTGTCGCCATTACTCTGTCCTTTCTCAATCATCAATCTGATTCAGTCGTGAAGTCCCTTGGAACGCAGGTATTCCATTGCCCATGCGGGATCATTGGAGGTAAAGAGAACTGCTCCGTTCGCTATAGCCTGATCATATACTTCGGGCGTATCCTTCGGATAGTATACCCACGGTTCCACGCCGTAGGATTTCGCAAAATCAAACATTCTCTTTTCCACGACTGTCACGCCGGATGTACCGAACAGACAAACACAGTACGCATAGTCGTAAACGAACCGCTTCTGATTCTGTCCCATCAGCTCCTGCGGATGATAAGCGTGAATCATGACACGTTCGCCGTATTTCTCGTTGATCCACTCATTCAGTTCACCGCTCCATGTATTGACGGTACTGCGCGGCGTAATTCCGTATTCGTCCATCATGGCAATCGCCTTTTCCGCCGCTTCATAGGCAAACGCACCGGACATGGCAGGGTAATCCTTGAGTTCAACATTGAACATCATGTCCGGATAATCTTTCATATAGTCAAGAAATTCACGGAACAGCGGGACTTTTTCCCCTTTGAATTCTTCACCCTTCCAGCTGCCGGCATCCAGCGCAAGAATTTCGTCAAGCGTATGTTCGCGCACCAGTCCGCTGCCGTTTGTTGTACGGTCCAGCTTGTGGTCGTGTATCATCACAAGTTCCCCGTCCTTTGTCATATGCAGATCAATCTCGATCATATCGGGATGCAGAGCCACAGCAGATCGGAAGCTGACCATGGTATTTTCGGGAAAATACTTGGAATTTCCCCGGTGTGCGGCAACGGATATCGTATTATGGTAAGGAAGTTTCATTGCACTTCTCCTCTCGGAATGTTATTAGAACATTTTCATTATAGCACAATATGAAAGGAAGGTCAATTGCCATGCGCAAAAAAACTGCCGCATTATCTCCTCTTTTCCCTTTTCCGCTATCCGCTGCCAATTCGCATCCGCTGTGATATCATATAGAGAAACAACACAAGGGAACTATATCCGGTGACAAGAGGACACGCGCACCGCTGCGGAATAAAAGTCCCCACAGCAAGGCGCCAATGTTATGAACCGCAGGAATCGGGAGGGACTTTGTGAGGATTCAGTTTTTTCCGACCTCTTTCAGCTTTTTCTGACACCAGCCGAACAACTTCGCATATGCCTCGTCGAAATCAAAAGTTACGCCGGCTTTCATCCGCATGGCTGTGAGAAGAATCTCCCTGTCTTCCCCGCCCAGCAGCTCTGAAAGCTCCTTTTTTGTCTGAACAAACACGCCGCACCGAAGATAGTAAAGATTCTGCAAAATAAAAAATACCGGCTGATATGCCGCACATAGTTTCTCCCCGCTCCGATCTCTGCCGCGATGGACATACCGGTGACAAAGTTCATGAAACAGATTTCCGACACTCAGGCGGACAAAATTCCGTACATCTTCCGGTGTATATTCCGGCATCAGCGGCTTCAGCTCACCGTGTATATCCTTTGTTGTATGCAGAACATGACAGGCTTCCAGCGGGTTCCAGAGCTTCAGCTCCTCCCGTCCGCAGACAAATCCGCAGGAGCGTTCAAATTCGCCCAGATCACGCAGAATGTCTCTATACGCATCCAGATCCGCAGGCACCAGACCGTCGATCACCAGCATCACGTCAAAATCGCTGTTTTCATCTGCCTCACCGCGCAGATAGCTTCCCTGCAGTCCGATGTAGACAAGCCGTTCTCCGAAATATCCGGCAAGTGCCTCCCGCAGTTCAGCGAGATATTCTTCCGTATGAATCATACTGTTTCTCCTTTCGATTGTCTTGAGAAGACAAAAAAGCAAGCCCTTGCGAACTTGCCTTTTCTTATCCTGACCCGTGGGGGAATCGAACCCCCGTTACTGCCGTGAAAGGGCGGTGTCTTAACCGCTTGACCAACGGGCCATTTTGTGATCTCCGGATCCGCTTTACAGCGTGGTGACCCGTGGGGGAATCGAACCCCCGTTACTGCCGTGAAAGGGCGGTGTCTTCACCGCTTGACCAACGGGCCGCAACATCCGGAAGATCACTATGGTAGCGGAAGTTGGACTTGAACCCACGACCTATCGGGTATGAACCGATTGCTCTAGCCAACTGAGCTATTCCGCCATTTTGTGAATGATTTGTGAACAGTTTGAGAAGTTTTTGTGTTCTCTCCCTGCAACGATGATATTATACCACACCGTATTCTGTTTGTCAATACCTTTTTTCAAGTTTT
The DNA here is from genome assembly GCA_017414585.1 of Clostridia bacterium. The sequence goes on from JAFQLN010000210.1 coordinate 5,168, forward strand.
TTCAAGTTTTTTGCATGATTTTACGTGATTTTTTCGGTTTCTTTTCTGCTGAAAAGCTCTGATAGAACTTCAAGAATACGGAAGCGCACCTGCAGCTTTCCCTCCGCACCTGTGATGATCCGATACTCTTCCGGCGTAAATCCGGCGGCAACATATGCATCCTCATCGGCAGCGCGTCCTGCTTTGGCAAATCGGACACAAACAGTCGGAAAGAGAACACACCACCAGTTCTTCCCGTCCCCTTCGCCGAGAATGATCCGCAGAGACGGATACACGCCCGCCGGCAGTACTGCATTTCCGTAGTCGCGCCGCGGATATGCTTCTTTTCCGAGTGCAAGCGACACAGCAGCATCACTGCCGTTTTTTTCAACGCAGTTCTGCGCCGCTGTCAGAATCTCGTCCCGCATCCCCTCCACCGCCGCATATGCTTCATCAAAAGTTCCGCAAGCACCGACAGCACCAGACACGCAGGCAAGCACCGCATCGCGCACCTTGAGCTTGAGCGCCTGATCCTCCTCGCTGTCCGATTCGGCAATGACGTGCAGC
>JAFQLN010000211.1 GCA_017414585.1 Clostridia bacterium
AACATCCATCAGGTGAATACCGTTTATGCGGCTTCCGATCCGGCGGCATTTTCCTTTATCGCCAATCTGATCGGATGCGTATTCTCGGCGGTTTTGTATACCCTGTTCACACTTGCCGAAAAGAAGAAGCCGACTGACACGGAACAGTCGGAAAACGGGAAAATTTCTGCAAAAGGCGGTGTGATTGCGCTGTTGATTCTTGCCAATGCGGCGTGCAACGGGATTTCATACACGCTGCAGCTCATCAGTGCCGGCAAAGTTGATGCATCGGCAATGTATCCTATGATGACCGGCGGTTCGGTGGTACTGTCCGCACTGGCAGGGCTGGTTTTCTTCAGGGAAAAGCCCGATAAAATTTCCCTTATCGGAATCCTGCTTGCCTTCGCCGCAACGTTTCTGTTCCTTGTTTGAGTCTGCTCTGTACAGCAGTGCTGTATGTGAAAGACGAGCGGACAGACATGGTATAAAATGAAAACAGAAAAAGGATAACGCCGGAAAAACGGAAGTTATCCTTTTTTATTATTCAAATCTTAGTTGGCACCGGCGGATGTTTTTCTTTCCGAAGACGGGAAGCAGGCATCCGAAATATCGCAGATGAACGCATCAAAATACTTCCGCGCTTTTCCTGCAAGTTCCGGTGTGACCGGTGCATCCCATGCAAGTGTCGTCGCACCGAGCAGTCGGTTGAGCCGGAACGAGAGTTTTTTGTAGTCCGACAGTCGGTAGGCGATGAAGTCAGGCTTGGCAAGGAAGTTCCACAGCAGATTTTCCAGCGTCATGGAGATGACCTTTTCGCTTTTTTTCTTCAGTTTTCCGAAGCGGAAGGACAGCACACCGCGCGGAACGGTTCGGTCGAGTTTTTTGTAAAGCTGCAGAAAAAGCGGATTGAACGATTCAATCGCGTATCTGCCGCGGTATCCCCGCATGGCTTCAAACAGGGCGTGCGGCATATCCCAGATGACGGGAAGTGCGTTTTTCATCTCGATCAGAAGAGGTACCCGTCCGTCAACCAGCGCGAGAACCTCCTCCAGCGTGGGAATATGCTCGTCCGTTCCGAGAAGACGCAGACTTTTCAGCTGTGCAGCGGTCAGTTCGATCGGCTTTTTGTTCACACCGCAGAGACGAACGAGGTCATCGTCGTGAAAAACGATCAGCTTCCGGTCGCGTGTGAACTGCACGTCAAGCTCAACAGTACATCCCGCATCGACTGCCGCACGGAACGCGGAGAGGGAATTTTCGGGAATTCTTTTGTTGTCGTGGATGCCGCGGTGTGCGACGGGGGTTTTTGTAAAGTCGCTCATATCACAGCGATGCCGGATTTTCGGACAGATCAGATATATGTACAGCCCGAATGCGGCGAGAACAATTTTTACCATAGGTTTCCTTTTTCCTCTGTAAAAAACGATTGCAGGGGGAACGTGAAGCCGCTCCTCCTGCAGAATAAATTATTTCAGACCGAGGGATGTGAGATAGTCGTAACTCTTCTTGAGGCAGTCGAAGGGATTTTCGCCGTTGCAGTTGTCCTGTTCGATGTATGCAAACTGTGTGCCGGCTGCTTCAAAAGCGGGAATAATTTTTGCAAAGTCGAGCTGGTTGCCGCCGCCGACCCAGGACATCTTCTTTTCGCCCGCTTCATTGATGAACATATCCTTGAAGTGAACAACGGGAAGTCTGCCGGAAAGACGCTTGATTTCTTCGATCACATCGTATCCGCCCGCTTTGACCCAGTACGTATCGAGGGTGAATCCGAGCTGTTCTGCGGTGAAGTCGTCCGAGATGTGGTGCATCACCGGTCTGCCGTCTTCGCGCTTGTTTTCATATTCAAAAGCGTGGTTGTGATACATGAACTGCAGACCTGCATCGTGGATTTTCTGTGCGGGAATCTGTGCTTCTGTGCGGAACTTGTCGTAGCCTGCCGCACCGCCGGGCATGGAGCCGACACCGATGTATCTGCAGCCGAAGGTCTTGTGTTCTTCGATAACCGCTTCGGTTTCGTTGATGATGCGGTTGTAGTTGTAATGCGTGATGCCGCAGGTCAGTCCGGCTGCCTTGAGCTGATCCCGAAGCCATTGTGCTTCATATGCGCAGGTACCGGAAACCTGAACGGTGGTATAGCCGATGTCGGCAACCTTTTTGAGGGTTTCGGAAAAATCTTCGAGAGTCTTGCAGTAGTCCCGCAGGGTGAAAAGCTGAGCGCCGATAATCATATGCGTTCTCCTTTGTAATAATCTGAACCGTCTGCACATTGGATAAAACCGCAGATAGCTGTTGGGTTCGATGTGCGAAAATAACACTAATAATATTATCCACATTTCAGTACGGTTTGTCAAGAGAAAACGGAGGAAAAACAGAGAAAAAACAAACGGAATATTTTTCTCACCGAAACGGTATACTATTAAAAACAGGAGAAACGGGAGACGGAGCGGCATATGAAGAAAAAACCGGCAGTACAGGAGAAAAACAACGGGGAAGGCGTTCTCTTTCCATATACGGAGACGGGAAGACAAATGCTGCACGGCGGAGTGCCGCTATGCTGTGCTGAGACACTGACAGCGGACAGCGCAGGAGAAGAAGAAACAGCAGAAAGAATCATTGCCCGATGTGCAGAAAACGGATGCGCGGTGCGGATTTTCGGAAGGAGCGGTACGGAAGCGGAACAGACCTCTCTTTTCCGGTCGATTTACCGGGCTTCGGCAGAGTGTTCCGTGATTGCGGTCATTCCGGCGGTTGTTCTGCCATCCGAAACGGAGCAGGTGCGGTCATGGGCAGCCGCTGCCAGAAACGAACTGAAGGAGAAGGATATTCCGTTCGGAAGACTGCGTGCGGGGATTGCCGTGGAAACACCGTCCGCCGCCATTCTTGCTGATCTGCTCGCACCGATGGTCGATTTTTTTGTGCTGCATCCGTCGGCATTGATTCAGTCCCTTGGCGTGGCGCACAGCATGAAAGGGGATAATCCCATGCCGGAGAGCGTGATGCGGTGCATGAAAATGACCTGTGCGGCTGCACGTCGGGAGGGGATTGAAGTCTATCTGGAAAAATGAAAAAACCGCGGACTTTACAAAAGTGAATCATAAACAAAGGACGTGCCGCCATTCCGTTTTTCGTGAAATGCGGCACGTTCTTTCATTTGAATACTTTATTTTGTAAGTTCCGACCACGCTGCATAATAGCGTCTGCCGAGTTCGTAAATTGCCTTGCGGCAGAAGTGGATGGTGTCGCTGCCGTGACCGGGGTTTGGATCATCCTGTGCGTTGGAAATCAGACCGTCGGTTTCCACGAATGCGGCAGGTGCTGCATCTTTGCATACATCGCGGATTGCCCGGAGAACGGGTTCGCAGATCTGTGCATTTGCATCTCTCCAGTGGTAGACGAAATCACCGGCAATGAAGGGAAGGTCGGGCACACCGAAAGTTTCACGAACGGAATTGAGCAGAGTCGTGAGATTCTTGTAATGTCCGTCGTAAGTCGCATGAAGGATCGCGTCCGTTTCACCCTGATGCCAGAGGAAGCCGACGAGACGGTTTTCCGGATTGAGCGCAAGTGCGGTGCGGGTCATTTCCATCATACGGAGATAAAGGTCATCGGTCATGCCCCAGCGCTTGTCAAGAAATCCCGTGCCGCCGACGGAAGTGCGGAGAATGAGAATCTTTCTGCCTTTTTCCAGCTTGCCTGCACGGATGTATTCGTCCGCGAAAGACAGTGCATAGTGGCTGCGGATATAGTTGCCGACAACCATTTCACGTGCGAGTTCGATGGTGTAGTCGCCGATCATATGCCAGACTTCGTATTTCGGCTGGTAGGGTGCGTCAACCAGACCGTGCGCGGTGCCGTCACTGTTGGACTGCCCTGCCTGAATGATGATGTCGAATTTTTCCTTGGAGAAATCCTTGAGTGCCATGATGGTGCTCCTTTCGGTAGATAAATGAAATAAAAGCTGAATCAGCGGAAGGTCGCGGGATCGGTATAAAACGGTTTCAAAAACGCCGGAGACGCCCGCGGGAGCATCCCGACTTATTTCTTGGGAACGAGAACTTCCTTGCCGCCCATGTACGGTCTGAGCGCTTCGGGAATTCTGACAGTACCGTCAGCCTGCAGATTGTTTTCGAGGAAAGCGATGAGCATACGCGGCGGAGCAACAACGGTGTTGTTCAGCGTGTGTGCGAGGTACTTCTGCTTGCCTGCGGACACGCGGATGCGGAGTCTTCTTGCCTGTGCATCGCCGAGGTTGGAGCAGGAACCGACTTCAAAGTATTTCTGCTGTCTCGGGGACCATGCTTCTACGTCGCAGGACTTGACCTTGAGGTCAGCGAGGTCGCCGGAGCAGCATTCGAGCGTGCGCACAGGAATGTCGAGGGAGCGGAAGAGATCAACGGTGTTCTGCCACAGCTTGTCGTACCACATCATGGAATCTTCGGGCTTGCAGACAACGATCATTTCCTGCTTTTCAAACTGGTGGATTCTGTAAACGCCGCGTTCTTCGATGCCGTGCGCACCCTTTTCCTTGCGGAAGCAGGGAGAATAGCTGGTGAGGGTATAGGGCAGGTTTTCTTCGGGAACGATCTGGTCAATGAACTTGCCGATCATGGAGTGTTCGGATGTGCCGATGAGATAGAGGTCTTCGCCTTCGATCTTGTACATCATCGCTTCCATTTCCGCGAAGGACATAACGCCCGTTACAACATCGGAGCGGATCATGAACGGGGGAACGCAGTAGGTGAAGCCGCGGTCGATCATGAATTCGCGTGCATAGGAAATGACAGCGGAGTGCAGGCGTGCGATGTCGCCCATGAGGTAGTAGAATCCGTTGCCGGCAACACGGCGCGCAGAGTCGAGGTCAATGCCGTCAAAGCGTTCCATGATGTCGGTGTGATAGGGAATTTCAAAATCGGGCGTATAGGGTTCGCCGTACTTCTGGATTTCGACATTTTCGCTGTCGTCCTTGCCGATCGGAACGGAAGGGTCAATGATGTTCGGAATGATCATCATGATCTTCTTGATCTTTTCAGCCAGCTCTTCTTCGAGCTTTTCGCATTCGGCAAGACGTGCGGACTGTTCGCCGACCTGCTTCTTGACTTCTTCGGCTTCTTCCTTCTTGCCCTGACCCATGAGTGCGCCGATCTGCTTGGAGAGCTTGTTGCGGTTGCCGCGGAGAGCGTCCGCTTCTGCCATGATGGCACGGTTTTCTGCATCCAATGCGATGACTTCGTCAACGAGGGGGAGCTTGGAGTCCTGGAATTTGTTTTTGATATTCTGCTTTACGATTTCCGGATTGTCACGGAGAAATTTGATGTCGAGCATGGTACATACCTCTTTTATATCATGAATATTTTTGACGGGAAAACAAAAAACACGGATTCCGTCCAAAGTCTTGGGACGAAAAATCCGTGGTGCCACCCAATTTCGCTGCAATAACAGCCTCTTTCGCAGTACGGTAAAGGGTACCGGCCTCACCGCTCGGAAAGTGGATACCGCACCGCTGCGCACCGGATTCCAGCATCCCGGCTCTCTCTGGCACAGCTTCTGTACGGATAGTTTTCGTCAGCGCGATGTTTTATATACTTCACCAGTATAGCAAATCCGGAGCGGAAAATCAAGAGGTAAGAGAAAAAAAGTCGTCCGCTTCTTGCAAAAAAACTGCCTTTATGCTATAATCAAGGGAAAATCATGATTCCGAGGTGCTGCCATGAACCGCCTTTTGCTTGTTGACGGTCACAATCTTCTGTTCCGGATGTTCTACGGGATGCCGGACAATTTTTATACCCCGCTCGGCAGAAAATACAATGCTGTCTATGGATTTGCGTCCGCGATGAAGAAAGTGATCAGCCTGATCCGTCCGACACACGCCATTGTCGTCTTCGATTCTCCCGACTGCGGTGACCGGCGGAAGCTGGACGAAGCGTATAAGGCGAACCGTCCCGATTTTTCCGATGCCGCACCGGAGGACTGTCCGTTTACGCAGCTGCCTGCGATTTATGCCATGCTGGACGAAATGCAGATCCCGCACAGGGAAATTCACGGCTGTGAAGCGGATGATGTGATTGCATCCTATGCCATGACGTGTGCGGGGGATTTCCATGTCGTCATCTTTTCCACCGACCGCGATTACTGGCAGCTCATCTCGGAGAATGTGTCCATCCTCGACTACCACGGCATGGACAGCACCCTCATTACGCCGCCGACCGTGGAGAAAAAATTCGGTGTGAAGCCGGAGCAGTTTGCGGATTTCAAGTGTTTGATCGGGGATCCGTCGGACAATATCGCCGGTGTTCCCGGTGTCGGTCCAAAGCGTGCGGCTGAACTGCTCGGCCGCTACGGCACACTGGAAAACCTGCTTCTGCATACGGACGAAATCGAACGCCCCTCTGTCCGCAAAGCACTGGAGGAATCCCGGGAGCGGCTGGAACTGAACAACCGTCTGATACGGCTCTGTCCGCATGCCGAACTGCCGCTGGAGCCGGCGTATCTCGCGTTCCGTGCAAGAATTCCATCGAATCCGATGACTCTTGCCATGGAACTGGCGGATGAATATTACGAAGAAAACAAACGAGGGGGAGAAGAGCATGAAAAAATTTTCATTTGACCGGGATCACTTTTATATTGACGGAAAACCGCTGCGCGTCATCGCCGGCGATATCCACTATTTCCGCATTCATCCGGAAGACTGGAAAGAGCGGCTGGCGCTTGCGCGTGATTTCGGACTGAATACGGTACAGACTTACGTGCCGTGGAACGTCTGCGAACCGAAACCGGGCGAATACTGTTTCGACGGTATGCTCGATCTGGGTGCGTACCTGCGGCTGTGCGGCGAGATGGGAATGTATGTACTTCTGCGTCCGTCGCCCTATATCTGCTCCGAGTGGGATTTCGGCGGACTGCCCGCATGGCTTCTCCGTGACCGTAATATGACCCTGCGTTCCTCCGATCCTGCATTTCTCGCTGCCGTTCGTCGGTACTACAGCCGGCTGATTCCGGAATTTCTGCCGTATCTTGCGACAAACGGCGGACCGGTGCTTGCGGTTGCGCTGGAGAATGAATACGGCAGTTACGGAAACGATCATGCCTATATGAACGCGCTTGCCGAAATGCTCCGGGAAGGAGGCGTGGATGTGCCGCTGTACACGACGGATGGAGAATGCGATTCCATGCTTACCTTCGGTAAATCGGATGCGGGCGCGTTTTTTGGCGTCAACTACCGTGCGGCTCCCGGAAACAGTGCTTCTGCAGAAAGAGCGGCACGGAAATACGGCGCGGAGCAGCCCTTTTTCATCGGAGAATTCTGGAGCGGACGCTCGATGCACTGGGGCGAACCCTTCCGCCACCGTCCGCCGGAGGATACAGCTGAGGCTTACCGGGAAGCACTGGAACTCGGCGGTCATGTGTGTTTCTATATGTTTTCGGGCGGATCGAATTTCGGCTTTATGGGCGGCGCGAACATCGGCCATTCATACAGTCCGCGTCCCGATACGCCCGTACGATACATTCCTCACACGACTTCCTACGATGTCGATGCCCTGATCGGAGAGAACGGAGAACCGACGCGGAAATATTTCCTCTGCCGGGATGTGCTCGATGAATACCTCGGCAGGGAAAAAAGACCGCATACGCTCTGCCGCAGAAAAACGCAGAGCATCCGTGTGCAGCTCAGCTGTGCAGCCGGACTTTTTGACAATCTCGATGCACTCACCGGAGAAAAACTGTACTCTGCCGCGCCGAAACCGATGGAAGACTGCGGACAGTCCTACGGGCTGATCCTCTATACCACCGGAATTGACGCATACGGACAATCCCCGTACTCGCTGCAGCCATACAAATACAAAGACCGCGTCAGTCTCTATGCAGAAGGACTGTGGTTTGCCTCATATCTGCGCGACAGAGATTGTGTGAAGAGAGCGGAAGGGGAAGCTGCGGCTCGGGTGCAGGCAGTGTTTGCGCCGGATGAACACAAAAAAAGGATTGATATTCTGGCAGAGAATATCGGACGAATCAACTACGGCAGACAATTGCCGGATGAGCGCAAGGGGCTGGAGGACTGTATTTTGTGCGGCGGAGCCAAGGTTTTCGGATACGAAACGCGCACGCTTCCGCTCGGCGATCTGTCCGGTCTTGTCTGGAAGGAAAACACGAGTGCTGAACATATGCCGTACTTTTACAAAGGAACATTCGATGCGCTCGCCGGTGCGGATACATTTATCACCTTCGCTTCGTTCGGACACGGCTATATCTGGGTGAACGGCTTCAATGTGGGACGGTATGACAGTGCCGGTCCGCAGATGACGCTGTATCTGCCGGGACATTTTCTTCGTGAAAAAGACAACGAAATCATCGTACTCGATATAGATTCGGTCGGCAGACACGAAGAAATTCTCCTGCTTGATCATGAAATTCTCGAAGGAGATGCCGAAGAACTGCGGTAAAAACAAAAAGACCCTGATCTGTCTTGCGGCAAATCAGGGTTTTTCGATCCCCGCCCTGAGGGATTTGAACCCACGACCATCGGAATCGGAATCCGGTACTCTATCCGGGCTGAGCTAAGGGCGGATTTACTCCATCGGAACAGTTGATATTATAGCACAGTTTCACCATAAAGTAAAGCCTTTTTATGAAAAAAGTTCCGACAAATCCATATTTCCCTCTGCACAGCGACCGTACGGAGTATTCCCCGGCGGGGTATATAAAATCTCATATAATCCGGTGGAAAATTGCCCCTGTTCTGCGTTTTCCAACAAATTACACAGGCAATTCGGGAAAAGAAGCGTGTTTTTTTCTGTATACATCATACAATAGTATTTGAAATGTATGATCAATTGTGATATAATAGAAGCAGATTCAGAAAATTCCGAAAACGAAAATGAGGTAAAAAATGCTTACAGACATCCAGATTGCACAGCAGGCAGCGCTCAAACCCATTACCGAAATTGCACAGAAACTCGATATCCTTCCCGATGAACTCGAACAGTACGGCAAAGTTAAGGCGAAGATCACCGATGACTGCCAGAAGAGACTGGCGAATAAGCCCGACGGCAAGCTCATCCTCGTTACTGCGATCAATCCGACTCCCGCAGGGGAAGGCAAGACCACTACTACTGTAGGTCTCGGCATGGCGATGGAAAAGATCGGCAAGAACGCCGTAATCGCACTCCGTGAACCCTCCCTCGGTCCGGTATTCGGCATCAAGGGCGGTGCGGCAGGCGGCGGATATGCACAGGTTCTTCCCATGGAAGACATCAACCTCCACTTCACAGGCGACTTCCACGCAATTACCGCAGCCAATAACCTTCTCTGCGCGATGATCGACAACCACATCCAGCAGGGCAACGAACTCGATATCGACACCCGCCGCATTCTCTTCGGTCGTGTTACCGACACCAACGACCGCGCACTGCGCAATGTTGTCGTCGGTATGGGCGGCAGAATGGAAGGCGTTCCGCGTGAAGACCACTTCATGATTACCGTAGCTTCCGAAGTTATGGCAATTCTCTGCCTCGCTGCGGATATCAATGACCTCAAGAAGAGACTCGGCAATATCCTCGTTGCATACAACCGTGCAGGCGGTCCCGTTTATGCGCGTGACCTCAAGGCTGCAGGTGCGATGACCGCTCTTCTCAAGGATGCCATCAAGCCGAACCTGGTTCAGACTGTTGAAAATACTCCCGCTATTATCCACGGCGGTCCTTTCGCAAATATCGCACACGGCTGCAACTCCGTCCGTGCAACCAAGCTCGCGCTCAAACTCGCTGACTACACCATCACGGAAGCCGGCTTCGGTGCTGACCTCGGTGCTGAAAAGTTCCTCGACATCAAGTGCCGCTTCGCAGGACTCAAGCCTTCCGCAATCGTTCTCGTTGCTACCATCCGTGCACTCAAGTACAACGGCGGCGTTGCAAAGACCGACCTGCAGACCGAAAACGTTGACGCTCTCGTCAAGGGCAGCGTAAACCTTGAAAAGCACATCGAAAACCTCCAGCAGTACGGTGTTCCCGTTGTTGTTGCGATCAACCGCTTCGGAAGTGATACCGATGCTGAACTTGAAGCACTCCGCAATATCTGCGAAAAGAACGGCGCTGATTTCGCTCTGTCCGAAGTATTTGCCAAGGGCGGCGAAGGCGGCATCGAACTGGCTGAAAAGGTTGTTGCAGCATGCGAAAAGCCCTCCGATTTCCATGTTCTCTATCCGGATGAAATGCCGATCAAGGAAAAGATCGAAACCATCGCAAAGAAAATCTACGGCGCGGACGGCGTGAACTTTGAACCGAACGCTCTCAAGTCCCTCGCAGCAATCGAAGCACTGGACGAAAGCTACAAGCTCTGCCCGGTCTGCATGGCAAAGACGCAGTACTCTCTCTCCGATGACCAGACCAAGCTCGGCAGACCCGAAGGCTTCCGCATCACCGTTCGTGATATCAAGCTCTCCGCAGGCGCAGGCTTCGTTGTCGTTCTCACCGGTGCGATCATGACCATGCCGGGACTTCCCAAGGCTCCCGCTGCCAATGTCATCGACGTGGACGATGAAGGCAAGATCGTTGGATTGTTCTAAAAAATAATCCGTTTGTTCCGGGAGGGAAGTATTTCCGCACGGAACAGCGAAAAACAGCATAGAAATGAAATGTACGGAATGGTCTTGACTGTTCCGTACATTTGTATTATAATAAGGAAGATATTAAAGAATCAGGAAAGCAGTTTTATGGAATTTATCACGCATAGCACGGCAGAAACCGAGGCACTGGGTGTTCGTCTGGCACAGGCGGTTCTGGCTTCGGGAAGGACATTTTTTATTGCCATGTACGGCGATCTCGGAGCGGGAAAAACGGTTTTTGTCCGTGGTTTATCGTCGGTTTTATCACCGGGAAGCCGGGTAAAGAGTCCGACTTACACCATTGTCAATGAATACCGCAAGGGAAAAGTTCCGCTGTTTCACTTTGACCTGTACCGCATTGCGGATACATCGGAGCTGGACGGATTCGGATTTGACGAATATGTAGCAAACGGCAACTGTATCGCAGAGTGGAGTGAAAATCTCGGCGATCTTCTTCCGGCAGATGCGGTCACGGTCCGGATAGAAAAACTCGGTGAGAATGCACGGCGCGTGACGATTGACGGTGTGGAACTCGGAGGAGCAGCATGAAAATTTTAGCGATGGACACAACAGCCAAAACAGCCGGTCTGGCACTTGCTGAGGTGAACGCGGACGGAAGCGTAACATTGCTGTCCGAATATTCCCTGAAGACGGGCAGTCACAGCACAACACTTCTGCCGATGATCGAGTCGATGCTTTCCCTGCATCAGCTGACAGCGGCGGATATCGGGCTTTACGCGGTTTCGACCGGTCCCGGATCGTTTACAGGCGTGCGGATCGGTGTGGCAACCGTAAAGGGACTTGCATTTCTGCACAACACTCCGTGCATCGGCGTATCTGCACTGGAAGCGATGGCAATGGGATTCGAGCGTCTTCCGGGGCTGATTTTCCCGGCAATGGACGCGCGGAGGAATACGGTCTACGGAGCGGCATTTATATCGGACGGGGAAGGGAATGTCACCCGCCTGACGGACGATGAACAGATCGAATGGACGGATTTTGCCGACAAAGCACGTGCCATTGCAGAGAATTATCCCGATCTGCCGTTTTACGGCTGCGGCGACGGATATGATATCAGACGGGAAGAGGTGCTTGACACATCCGCCGTTCCCGCGCATCTTGCCTATACAACCGGATTCGGTACGGCATTGGCTGGCTGGCGTATTTTTGCAGCCGCAGAAGACAAATCCGTATTCACCGAAGCTGCTCTGGCACCGGTTTACCTGAAAAAAGCGCAGGCAGAACGGGAGCGGGAAGAAATGCTCACACGGAATGCAGCGGAAAGAGGGGAGTAAAAAATGGAAAACAAAAAGATTGTTCTGGCGTCCGACCATGCAGGCTTCGGACTGAAAACAGCACTGTGCACCATGCTCAAAGAAGACGGATATGAAGTCATCGACTGCGGAACGGATTCTGCGGCGAGCTGTGACTATCCCGTTTACGCAAAAAAGCTCTGTGAAGTCATTCTTGGCGGGGAAGCGCCGCTCGGTATCCTCTGCTGCGGCACGGGCATCGGCATGAGCATGGCGGCAAACAAGATCGACGGCATCCGTGCAGCCTGCTGTTCCGATGTGTTTTCCGCGAAGTTCACCCGTCTGCACAACGACGCGAATGTACTCTGTCTGGGAGCGCGCGTGGTTGGCGAAGGTCTTGCATGGGAACTGGCGAAAATCTTTATTGAAACCGGCTTTGAGGGCGGCAAGCATCAGCGGCGCGTGGATATGATCACCGAATTGGAACGCGGTTGATACGGCGAAAAATTTTTGTTTTACAGAAAAAGTTTACAAAAAATCCGTGCAATTCTTCTGAAGATGTGGTAAAATAAAACCATAGATTATGAACCAACGGAGGTAGAATCATGAAAAACTACATTGTGACCATTGCACGGCAGTACGGAAGCGGCGGACGGGAAGTCGGACAGAAACTGGCACAGCTTACCGGCTACAAGTTTTATGACAAAGATCTGATCACACTGGCAGCGCAGAAAAGCGGTCTCAGTACGGACGCACTGCATACCGTTGACGAAAAAGCTGCCAACAGCCTCCTGTATACACTTGCACTCGGTTCGTCCATATACAACCATGGTGTCGAGCACGTGAATATGCCGATCAACGACAAGCTGTTTGTAGTCCAGTCCGAAATCATCAAGGAGCTGGCGGCAGAAGGAGAAGGCGCGATTATCGTCGGACGCTGTGCGGACTATGTTCTGGCAGGACGCGAAAATCTGGTGCGGGTCTTCATCAGCGCGGAATTTGACGTGCGTGTACAGACTGTAATGGAACGCCATGCGCTGAATCAGTCGCAGGCTAAGGATCTGATCATCAAGACGGATAAACGCCGTGCGAATTACTACAGTTATTACACAGGAGAGAAGTGGGGCAAGGCGGATAAGTATGACCTTGTCATTTCCACGGACAGAATCGGTGGAGAAGGTGCCGCAAAGATGATCGCGGACTATATCGCCATGCTTGAACAGAACCAAAAATAATCTGAACAGAATCGGAAAGAAATTCCGTCGGGTCTGCAGCCGCGCAGTTCCGGCGGATTTTTTATTTGTGCAGGCATAATTACACGGGGAGCCGCATATTCTGTATCAGATACGGAGGGATGTACATGACACCGGAAGAAAAAACAGCGGCGGGGTATCTGCCGGACAGACTGGCAGATGCGGTATACCGGACAGTGCATACGGGAAAAATGCCGATAGCGGAAATACGTCTGCGGCGTGACGGACCGCTCTCACTGACCATGGGAACGGAACAGAAGAATTATCTGTGCGGGGTAATCTGTACAGCGGATGAGCTGACAGAGACAGCGCAGCGGCTGTGCGGCGGATCGTTGTACGCCCATGCCGAGACGATCCGCGAAGGGGTTATCGTTACAGCGGAAGGACTGCGTGCGGGGATTGCCGGACGTGCTGTCATCCGGGCAGGACGCATGGAAAGCGTGCACGAACTGTCGTCGGTCAGCATCCGGATTCCGCATCGGGTGAAGGGAGCCGGAGATGCGCTGGGAGCTGTTGTCCGGCAGTACGGCAGTACCCTTCTGGCTTCTCCTCCCGGGATGGGGAAGACAACGGCACTGCGGGAGCTGATTCCGCTTCTTGCCGGCGGGGAAAACGCGCTTCGTCTGGCTGTGATTGATACGCGCTATGAGCTGGGAGCGGGCATGGAACGCAGTCTGCTGGCGGATTTCTATTCCGGATGGCTGCGAGCCGAGGGAATGGCGGCGGCGATCAGAACGATGACACCCGAATGCATCCTTTGTGATGAAATAGCGGATGCGGCTGACTGCGCGGCAATCCGTACTGCGGCGGCCTCCGGAGTGATGGTGGTGGCCAGTGCACACGCTTCTTCCATGGACACGCTGTGCAGAAATGCCGAAATCCGAAAGCTGCTTGAGGACGGAATTTTCGGCTGTGTCTGCGGGATGTCGTTCGGGAAGCTGACGGTCTGGCAGTGCAGAGGGGAGGGGAGCTGATGATTCTGAAATGGATCGGTGCGGGCATTCTGCTTCTTTCAGCAGTGGGATACGGATGGGTGAAAATCCGGGAAGAACGGCGGCGTGCGGCACAGACGGAGGCGGCACAGGCAATGATCGGTGAGATCCGTGAGCAGATTGCGTATTTTATGAAGCCTCTGCCGGAGATTTTTGCCGCATACCGGCATCCTGTACTGGAGGAATGCGGATTTCTGCCGCTCTGCAGACAGGAAAATCTCCGTGCAGCGTGGGAAAAAGCACCCCTCTGCCTGCCGGAAAAGCTGATGAAAGTGACACAGGACTTTGTCGGGCATATCGGCGGCGGGTATCGGGAGGATGTGCTCCGCATCTGCGACTATACGCTGGAGCAGTACGAAAAAGTCATCCGGGAAATGCATTCGGAACTGAAAAACCGGGAAAAGCTGTACAGGACGATCCCGCCGCTGTTGGCAGTATCCGTACTGCTTCTTTTGATCTGATGAAACCGAGGACGGAAATGTGTAGAAATATATGAGGGACGGAATGGATGTATCATTGATTTTCAAGCTCGCCGGTATCGGCATTCTGGTTGCTGTCACCTATCAGATTCTCCAGCGTGCCGGACGGGATGAGCAGGCGCTTCTTCTTTCGCTGACAAGCGTGGTGTTTGTTCTGCTTCTTCTGATGGGGAAAATCGGGGAACTGTACAGTGAAATCCGTTCGATTTTTGGGATATGAGCGGGCTGTGGACGGTAGTGGGAATCGGGCTGTGCGCACTGGTTACCCTGATGCTGATCCGCGAACTGCGGAAGGAATATGCGCCGGTTTTTCTTCTGGCATTCAGCGTACTTCTGCTCGGTCTGCTTCTGCCGCGTTTTTCTGCTGCCGCAGAGTATTTGCTCGGATGGGCTTCCCGTGCGGGCGGAGAACGGATCGAACCGGTTGTGAAGGCGTTGGGAGTCACGGTGCTGACTTCTGCGGCGGGAGAACTGTGCCGTTCGGCAGGCGAAGCATCCGTCGGAAACGCGATCGAAACAGCCGGACGACTGGAAATTCTGCTTCTCTGCACCCCGCTGTTCGCCGAACTGCTCGATCTGGCACTGCTCGGCGGATGACGCTTCTGTGTGCTGTCGTTCTGGTGATCGGACTTACATACGGGGTATCCGCTGAGGAAAATGTACCAGAGGCGCGGCAGTCGTACAGCTTTACGGCGGAAGAAAGCGGACTGCGTGCGTCACTCGGCAATTTGTACGGACAGCTCCCGGAGGAGATACGTCAGGACTGGGATGGGACGGACACAGCGGACGAGATCACGGGAAAACTCCGCGAACAGCTCGATCTGTCCCTGTGGCTGAAAAAAATCACAGAGGGACTTAAAAAGAGCACAGCGGAAATTTTTCCGTCGTTTCTGCCGCTGTTTTCCCTGATTCTGCTGACTGCGGCGGCACAGACTGCCGTTCCGGATTCCGCTGTGCTGAAAAAAGCCTTTCTCACCTATGCGGGACTGTTCAGTGCGGCAGAAGTATTCCGGATGACCGCATGCATTATCACATCGGTACAGAATTATCTTTCCGGTCTGTGCGGTATGATGAATGCGTTCGTTCCCGTGATGGAAGCGGTCTGTCTGCTGGGCGGACATTTTACGGAAAAAGCAGTCTCGGGCGGGGGGATTTTACTGCTCGTGACCCTGATCGGAAATTTTAATAATCTGCTGCTTGTGCCGCTCACGGTTCTGCTGTTTTCGCTTTCGGCTGTGACGATGACCTGCCCGGAGGTGAAACTCGGCGGCATGGTGACGGGTGTGCGAAAATGTCTGCAGCGGCTGTGGGCGATTACGGCAATGCTGTTTTCCTTCCTCCTCGGGATGCAGAATCTTCTGGCAAAAGCAGCCGACAGTCTCGGAGCGCGTACAGCACGGTTTGCCATCGGTACCTTTGTGCCGGTTGCCGGGGGACTCTTGGCGGAAGCCTTTTCCACCGTGCAGGAAGGGCTTCGCTTTGTCAGGCAGGCAGCGGGCATCGGCGGCATTCTTCTGATCTGCGCACTCCTTCTGCCGGGGATTGTTCCGCTGTTTCTCTACCGGCTGTTTCTTTCACTGGCTGTGACCGTGTCGGAACTGCTCGGTGTGCAGGCAGCGGGAATGCTGGCGGAAATACGCGGGATCGTGGAATTTCTGCTGGGCATCGTCCTGTTTACGGCGCTGTTGTTTGTGCTCGCCCTCTTTCTTTTCATGAAAGTGCAGACATAGACGGAGGAAACGGATGACGGAGTATATCAATCAGCTGATTCTGACCGTTGTGGTCTGTCAGACAGCATCCATGCTGGTTCCCGAAAACGAAACGGCGAAGCGGTATCTGCGAACTGTGTGCGCACTGGTGACCATTCTGACGATTGTTTCTCCGGTCAAAGCTCTGATCGGACAGGCTGAGGAAATCGGCACACACTTCGCATCCCTGCTGCAGCCATCCGCTGTGGAGACGGACGAAAAACGCGCTTCTTTTGAACAGGCGGCGTACGCAATTTTTTCCTATGCAGAAGAACGGTACGGTTTCGATCCGGCAGGCGCGGAAATCACATTTTTCACGGATGAAGACGGGGAAGCGGACGAGCTGATGATTTTTTTTGAAAGCGGCAGTCCGGCTGACCGGGACAGGCTGCAGACGGATCTCGAAAAGGAACTTGGCATCCTTGTGCACATTTTTCTCGAAAGGAGGGAAGCGGATGAAAGCGGAGGGGAAGACGGGAACAGCGGATAAACTGACAAAAAACAAAATCCTGCTTCTGCTGATGGCGGTGCTGGGACTGATTCTTGCTGCGGCAGGAGGACTGGTCGGTGCTAAAACGGAAAAAAGCACACAGTCCTATACGGATGTGGGATTCTATACGGAATATCTCGAAGAGCGCATCAGTTCTCTATGCAGGAGCGTTGCGGGGATTGAAGAAGCTGCGGTTTTTCTGACCATTGACTGCTCCAGCGAGTACATCTACGAAAAAAGCGGAACGGATTACCTGATTCTGTCCGGCGAGGACGGGGAAGAAGCGGTAATGCTCTGCGAAATCTATCCGAAAGTGCGCGGCATTGCGGTTGTCTGTACCGGAGGAGATTTGCCGCGCGTGCAGGAAACGCTTACCCAGCTGCTCTGTGCGGCGCTCGATCTGCCTGCAAACAGAATTCGGATCGCAGGTTCCTGAAAAATCCGGAAATCATGGTCTAAACGGCGGAAGAAGCGCATAGTTTTGAGTGAATATTACACGGAGGTATGATATATGAAGTTTCAGGAAATGCTTGGGAAGGTCAAACAGCTCTGCAAACGTGCGGGAGCAAGAACGCTGATTGCCGCTTGTGCCGTTCTGATACTCGGTTCGGTCATCGTTCTCAATTTTATTCTGCAGAAAGAAACAGATCCGTCGGACAGCAAGACAAAACTGGCTGTGGATGTGACGCAGGATATCGCAGAAGAACAGCAGACATCCGCATCGGAAGGCAGCAAGGATTATTTCGCGGCAGTCTCCCTTCAGCGCAAACAGGCAAGGGATGAAGCGATGGAGGTGCTTCTGTCCGTCAGTGAAAGCGATATGGCACTGGAAGAAGCACGGCAGGCGGCAATGACCGACATGAATCAGATGGCGTTGGAAATCGAGCAGGAAGCGAATATCGAAACGCTTGTACAGTCCAAGGGATTTGCACAGTGTATTGCCGTGATCAGCGGGAATAACTGCAATGTGATCGTGGAAAGCGACGGACTCATGCCCGGAGAAGTCGCACAGATTTCCGAAATCGTTTACGAACAGGCGGGGATTGTACCGGAGAATCTAAAAATTATTGAGAAAACAAACGCAAATTGAGGATGCATTATATAGCGGACTGAAGAGAAACCCCTCGGAACACAGCAGTTTCGGGGGATTTTTCATGTTTCTGCAGATTGTTCGGAACTTTTTATGTGCGGAATACGTCAATAAAGTATAGCGAAATACACGGAGGGCAGGAATATGAAATGGACTGCACGTATTCTGACCGTGCTTCTTTTTTTAGGCTGGATGGCAGTCGGATGCACGGTACAGGAAACCGGACAGACACAGGAGCAGAAATTGCCGCAGGTACAGAATCCGGAATCGACAGAAACCGGTGAACCGGAACGGGAAAACCAAACATCCGAAAC